>DATNQE010000538.1:0-4215 GCA_036702895.1 Trichocoleus sp.
CACGTCGGTACTGCAGAGCGAGCCGCGCCCGGTGGTGCAGGCCACCTTCCAGCTAGAGCCGGGTCACGATCCCGCCGCTGTCAGCGCCGACACGCTAGCTGACCTAGAGCAGCGCCGAGCCACTCAGCCCTATGACATGCCCAGCTGCGGCAGCGTCTTTCGCAATCCCCGCCCTCACAGTGCGGGCTGGCTGATTGAGCAGAGCCGCCTCAAGGGCTACCGAATTGGTAACGCCCAGGTCGCCGAGCGCCATGCCAACTTCATTCTTAATTGCGGTGGAGCTACGGCTACCGACATCTTTCAGCTGATTCATCATGTTCAGAACCAGGTGGAGGCCCGCTGGTCGGTGCGGCTACACCCTGAGGTAAAAATGCTGGGGGAGTTTCCCCCCCTGTAGAAATTCCAGCCGTGTAAGATTCTGGTCGCAGGGCGTTAGAATCGGATAGCTTATTTCAGTGCTGCCTAGAGCAGCAGTCAAAAGCAGCATTAAAGGTTTTAGAAGCACTATGTCTAAAGGTCAAGGATTTGGATTTGGCGGGCTAGGCGGCAAGATGAAGGAGCTGACCGAAGCCTTCAAAAAAGCCCAGCAGATTCAGGAAGGCGCCAAGCAGCTTCAGGAAGAGCTAGAGGCGATGGAGATTGAGGGTGAGTCGGGCGGCGGCCTGGTGAAGGTAGTCATGAGCGGCAACCAAGAGCCTCGGCGCGTAGTCATTGCTCCCGAGGCGCTTAACGAAGGCGCAGAGATGCTGGCTGACCTAGTGGCCGCTGCCATGAAAGACGCCTATGAAAAATCAACCAGCACCATGCGCGAGCGGATGGAAGCCCTCACTGGTGGCCTGAATCTGCCTAACTTTCAATAGTTAACGCCACCGGATAGCTCTAGTGAGTCCTGCGTCTGCTGCTAATGAGTTGGCGCTTGATTTGGCTGGCCGCATGGACGACGAGGAGCTCGTTTGGGACAGAAGCACCTTTGCTGTCGGACTATCGCCTGTAAGGAATCCGTATCGTTAGACGCTGCAGGAGTGGGGGGTTGTGGTAACGAAGTTACTCTTTGTCTGCTTGGGCAATATCTGCCGTTCCCCGTCGGCAGAAAACATCATGAACCATCTGATTCAGCAGCGCCAGCTAGGCGATCAGATTATCTGTGACTCAGCTGGCACCTCCAGTTACCACATTGGTAGCCCCCCCGATCGCCGCATGGCTGGGGCAGCCAAGCAATACGGTATTGAGCTGAAAGGGCGGGCTCGACAGCTGCAGGTCTCTGATTTAGAGGCCTTCGACTGGATTTTGGCGATGGATCAGGACAACTACCGAGACATTTTGGCCCTCGATCGTAGCGGCCGGTACCACGCCAAGGTGAAATTGATGTGTGATTTTTGCCGTCACCATGGCGACCGGGAGGTGCCCGACCCATACTACGGAGGGCCCGAGGGATTTGACTACGTAGTTAATCTGCTGTTGGACGCCTGCGAAGGGCTGCTGGACTTTGTGTTAGAGAGCCCCGCATCCGCTTCCAGGTAATCAGCTTCCCGTCAAAAGGACTCCCTGAACTGTGCACACGGCTGACACGAAAACGCGATTGGCAAAGAACTGCTGGTTAAAAACCAGCCAGCGTGGGGTATCGCCAACGCTTCGGCGTCGCTTAATAACCGTAGGGTGGGGAGTCGGACTGGGGCAAGCCCTGGGGCTAGTGCTGCAGGGAATCAGCTGCGCCTGGGGGCAGCCCGCTGTGGCTGCTGAGCGCATTATATTTTCCTACGGCCCTATTGAAAGATCCATCCAGGTGCGTCAGCTAGAGGAGTTTGCGCAGACGGGGCAGCTGGATAGCCAGCTAAACGAGTATGCTCGTCTCTTGAATCTTTCGCCCGATCAGCTGGAGCAGTTTCGTCAGGCGCTGAGCACACCGGCTGACTTTGGCGTAGTCGCGGTAGCCCAGTTCTTGTATACGCCTCAGGGCAAGCTGCTGCTCAAGCAGGTTTCCCGGGTGGTGCAGACCCCCTCGGGCCAGGCGGGGTTTTTAGCCCTGCGAGGAGCGCTGATTTTAGCCGCCGCAGATTCTCAGTCGGGGCTGACGGCGCTAAACATACTGCGCTACTACCCGACCCAGGCGATTCGGATTGATGTTGCTCAGGGGCTGGCGATTGTCGATCTCCTCAACCAGACGCTAAGCCAGTCGAGCCAGGCTATTGGGACGATTCAGGCTCAATCCCTAGCCGCAGCTCAGATTTCGCCGGAGACGGCTACTGCGATCGCACAGGCCTTTGGCCAACTCGATAGCGAGCGGGTCTATACGGTGCGCATATTTGACCTCAACGTGCCGGGTCAAAATACTCCCGCTGACCTGTACCTGCCAGAGCCGCTACCGGGAATTGGCGCCTCCCCATTCAACCGCCCAGTGGTGGTAATTTCTCACGGGTTAGGTAGCGATCGCAACAGCTTTGCCTACCTAGCCGAAAATCTTGCAGAATCGGGGTTTGCTGTAGTCGCAGTTGAGCATCCCGGCAGCAACGCTCAGCAGCTAGCAGCTCTATTGGAGGGGCAAGTCAGCTCTGTGGTGCCTACCGCAGAATTTGTCGATCGCCCCCGACAGGTTTCCCTCACCCTAGATGCTTTAGCCCGCGAGGCACGAACCAATCCCACTTTGAGAAATCGGGTAGATCTGAGCCGGGTTGGAGTCATTGGGCAGTCCTTTGGCGGCTACACAGCCTTGGCATTGGCGGGAGCAACGCTAGACTTTACCAACCTAAACCTCCAGTGCTCCCCCACGACCCTCAACCTCAATCCGTCGCTGCTGCTGCAGTGCCAGGCGACTCTCCTGCGGAATCCAGGAACCTCCCTCATTGATCCGCGTATTCGAGCCGCCTTTGTCATGAACCCCATTGGCAGCGCCCTGTTTGGTCAAAGCGGCTACGATCGAATTGAGGTTCCCACGATGGTAGTTGCTTCTGCTGCAGACACAGTAGCCCCAGCTTTTCCAGAACAGATTCAGCCTTTTAGCTGGATGTCGGACCCAGAGCGGTATCTAGTGCTGATTGGCAACGGCAGCCATTTCTCAGTAATTGGCGACAGCACCGAGCCAGGGCAGGTGATTCCGGTGCCGCCCGCAATTATTGGCCCCCGACCCGACATCGCCCAGGCCTACATGGAGGTCCTTAGTTTGGCCTTCTTCAAAGTTCATCTGCAGGGCGACGAACGATTTCGGCAGCTGCTGCAGCCCAGCTTTGTGGAAAATTTCGTCAGCCTTGAACCACTGCCGCTGAGCCTGATTCCGGGTCAGCCCCCCGTTCAGGTGCAGGGCCAGCCCCAGAATCAGCCCCAGAATCAGTCCCAGAATCAACTTCAGGCCCCACTCAACTCGACGCCTACCACCGTCATACGGTAAGGTAAAAAGCCAACTGCGAACAGGAACCAGGGCGTGCAGGGTTTTCTTAATCTCAATAAGCCAGGAGGGCTCACCTCCCACGACTGCGTAGCCCGCGTGCGTCGGCTGCTGCACACCAAGAAGGTTGGGCACGGCGGTACTCTCGATCCGGCAGCGGAGGGGGTTTTGCCCATTGCCGTCGGTCGAGCTACTCGCCTATTGCCTTATCTAGCCACAGGAAAGGCGTATCGGGCTACCATCCGGTTTGGGATGACCACAGCTACAGATGACCTAGAGGGCGCCGTGCTTGAGCAGAAGAGCGCTACTGGGCTGGATCTGAGCACAGTAGAGGCTTACCTGCCCCAATTTTTAGGCACCCTTGAGCAAATTCCGCCCAGCTACAGCGCTGTGCAGGTCGGCGGTCGGCGGCTCTACGATTTGGCGCGGCAGGGGACAGCGGTAGAAGCCCCTAAACGTCAGGTTGAGATCAAGCAGATTGAAGTGCTCGGCTGGCAGTCGGGAGAGTTTCCAGAGCTGACGGTGGCAATCACCTGTGGTCCTGGCACCTACATTCGCTCCATCGCCCGCGATTTAGGAGCAGCGCTAGGGGTGGGCGGAACTTTGGCTAAGCTGCTACGGACCCACAGCAACGGCTTTGATCTGGCCGGTAGCCTTTCCCTAGAGGCTCTCCAGGCTGAGGTCGAGGCCCAAACCCTAGCGCTGCTGCCGCCTGATCAAACGTTGGCTCACCTGCCCATCCTTGATCTCCCAGCAGAGACGGCACGACGCTGGCGACAGGGGCAGAAAATTCCGACTACCGTACCCGAACCAGGGCCAAACAGCATCTATCGTAT
>DATNQE010000196.1:0-5046 GCA_036702895.1 Trichocoleus sp.
CGAGACGGTATCTCGGACCAAGCCTGTTGCAGCTATAGCAGTAGACGAATTGATTAGGACACAGGGTGCAGCGATGATCTTGAACGTCAAGCTAAATTACTTTGCATCTTCTACTCTGCCCTTGCATCTTCTGCTCTGCACCTTGCATCTTCTGCACCTCTTGCACCCTTCCCCTGCTTCCCGCTATTTCTGTCTATCCTGTAAACAGCACCCCGCTTCCTGGTAAATCATTTCCATGACTGAGTCTCGTGCGCGAATCTGCATTCTTGGCGGCGGCTTTGGCGGTCTCTACACCGCTCTGCGGCTGAGCAAGCTGCCCTGGCCCAAGGCCGAGATGCCCGAAATTGTTTTGGTTGATCATCGCGATCGCTTTGTTTTTACGCCGTTGCTCTACGAGTTAGTGACGGGGGAACTGCAAACCTGGGAGATTGCCCCACCCTATGAGGAGCTATTGACCAATACGGGCATTCGGTTTCATCAGGCCAATCTCAGCGACATCGACCTGGAGACCAGGCAGGTCACTCTGAGCGACGGGGCGCAGGTGCCCTATGATCGGCTGGTGCTGGCTTTGGGCGGCGAAACTCCCATGGACTGGGTACCGGGTGTGGCTGAGCACGCCCTGGCCTTTCGCACCTTGGAGGACGCAAATCGGCTGCGGGAGCGGCTGCGGCTCCTGGAGGCTAGTGAGGCTGAAAAGATTCGGGTAGGGGTGATTGGGGGTGGCTACAGCGGCGTGGAGCTGGCCTGCAAGCTGGCGGAGCGATTGGGCCAGCGCGGACGGCTGCGGCTGGTGGAGCAGGCTACCGAAATTCTGCGCACCTCGCCGGAGCACAATCGGCAGGTTGCTCAAAAAGCGCTCTCGGACCTGGGCGTCTGGATTGATCTAGAAACGACAGTCGAGGCGGTGACTGCCGACACCCTGACGCTGAAATTCCGCGATCAGAGCGACATTATTCCGGTGGATCTGGTGCTGTGGACAGTGGGGGTCAAGATTAACCCGGCCATTGAGGCGCTGCCGCTAAAGAAAAGCGATCGCAAACGCATCCTCACCAACCCCACTCTACAAGCCGTAGAGCGCCCGGAGATTTTTGCGCTAGGCGACCTGGCAGACGGCGTAGATGCCGAAGGGCAGCAGGTGCCCGCTTCAGCTCAGGCCGCGATGCAGCAGGCGGATTATGCAGGCTGGAATATTTGGGCCTCGCTGACTGATAGGCCGCTGCTGCCCTTCCGGTATCAGCACCTGGGCGAGATGATGACCCTCGGTACAGATAGAGCGGCTCTCACGGGGCTGGGCCTGCAGCTGGAAGGAGAGCTGGCCCACGTCGCTCGGCGCCTGGCCTATCTGTACCGGATGCCGACCCTCGATCACCAGATTCGAGTGGGCCTGAACTGGATTAGCAAGCCGCTTCGAGATATCCTCTCGGTGTAGGGTCTAAATAGGGTCTAACTGAGCAGAGAAGCCCAGTTAAATGCTGCTAGGGAGAATCTGGAGTGGGGGTGTATGGCAGCTCAGCCTAAGGTCATTTTTTTGGATGCGGTGGGCACGCTGTTTGGCGTGCGCGGCAGTGTTGGCAAGATCTATAGCGAAATTGCTCAGCAGTTTGGTGTGGTGTGCGATGCGGCGGCAGTCAATCAGGCTTTTTTTGCTGCCTTCAAAACGGCCACTCCCATGGCGTTTCCTGATAGCGAGCCGACCAGCATTCCTTACCAGGAGTACCTGTGGTGGGAAACAATTGCACGCCAAACCTTTGATGCCGTAGGCGCCTTAGGCCAGTTCGCCAACTTTGAGGAGTTCTTTGCTGAGCTGTACGCCCACTTCGCCACAGCCGCTCCCTGGGAAGTCTACCCGGATACACTGGCCTCTCTAGAGCGGTGGCAAGCCCGAGGAATCGAACTGGGAGTGCTCTCTAACTTTGACTCTCGCCTGTACTCAGTACTTGAGGTTTTGAGGCTGGCCGACTTTTTCCGCTCGGTGACCATTTCCACCGAAGTTGGAGCCCCTAAACCGGATCCGCTCATCTTTGCAACAGCCCTGCAAAAGCACCGCTGCGCTCCTCAGGAAGCCTGGCATGTGGGCGACAGCTATAAGGAAGATTACGAAGGGGCTAAGGCCGCTGGGCTCAAGGGGATTTGGCTGAATCGCCAGAAACGATAAGGATAGGGTGTGTTATCGCTCCGGAATAAGGGTGATGCCCTTGGTACTGTCCTTCTAATGAATTCGGGTCAACCTGCAAAATTTTGAGCCAGCATTTCTAGACGATCACCAAATTAAACAAGTTGAACTAAAACAGTAAGCAGGGCTCGTTCTGTAGCTTAACTGCGCCTGCATTGGCCGATGATCTCCATTATTTTGGGGAAAAAGCGTGGGCAATCTGAGAATTACTTCAACGATTAGGTCGATCTGTTGTGTTTTTGCCCGCCCTGCAAAATGGCTTCGGTAGACCGTGAAAAGAATTATTGAGTATTTCATACCAGACAACATTCCCAACGATGTTGAGAGCCAGCACAAGGCGAGACTTACGGTAGGAGTTCTTCTAGTAATTGCCTATTTTAATCTTAATTACACGGTTATTTCCTATCTCATTAATTACCCAGGGGGACTATTTTCGCAGGTTCCGCTGTTGGTCGCCAGTCTGGCAAGTCTGTTTCTTTTTAAGCATAAATTTCCGACCAAAATAATTTACCCTGCTTATTTCTTTTTCTGTTCCCTGTCTATTTCCATAACGGTTTTTTACTCTGGAGGATATAACTCTTTACTATTCCCGTGGCTTGCTTCTACCCCCATTGTGGCAGTACTGGTATGGAGTAAAAGGGGCAGTCTTTTATCTTTGTTTTTTGTTCTTGTTATTGAGATCGGCTTCTTCTATTTGTATTACCAGGATTACAATTTTCCAAACCAGATTCAACCGGCTATACAAAAAATCTTCTATCTCACCTGCAACTTAGGCTTAGTGCTGATTCTATACGGAATCACCATTGTGTTTGAAAATGCTAAAGACGATGCTTTTAGAAGCCTGCAAGAGAAGAATTATGAATTGGCGGTTGAAAAGGAAAAGTCTGAAAAGCTGCTGATGTCTCTCAAGGCAGCAAATGATGAGCTTGAGCGGCTGGTTACCTTTGATAGCTTGACCCAAATTGCAAATCGTCGCAAGTTTGACGAGTACCTGGAGCAGGAGTGGAAAAGGCTGATTCGCACTCAAAGCGCCCTGTCTTTAATCCTATTTGATGCTGATTTTTTCAAATCCTACAACGACTGTTATGGTCACCAGGCTGGAGATATTTGTTTAAGGGCAATTGCTCAAGCCGCTCGAAAAGTCGTTAACCGCCCCGCTGATTTAGTTGCTCGCTATGGGGGTGAGGAGTTTGCTGTGATTCTTCCCGGTACCAGTCAACCGGGTGCGATCGCAGTTGCTGAGCAAATCCGACAAGCAGTGCAAGCATTGGCCATTTCCCATGAAAGGTCAGAGGTGGATGGGATGGTTACGATTAGCCTTGGCATTGCCAGCATGATTCCTGTGGTGAGTGACTCAGTAGGGGAGTTATTGCACCGGGCTGACATAGCTCTCTACACCGCTAAGCAGCAGGGGCGAAATCGGTTTTCTGTTTGGTCTTCAAAGGATTAGAGGCTGCATAGGCAAAGCACGCCTATGTAGCAGGCGCAGTTCCCCAGGTTGGATTGGGGCTCGGCCAATGTCACTTGACTGGACAGGCTAGAAGCCTATCCTGCCGTAATGGGCTTCTAGCCTGAAGCGCGATGGGCAAAGCCCGGCCCATCAAGGCCATCGCCCCCTACCCCAACAACCCCAGAGTCTCCAGCGCATTGCGGGCTGCTTCCTTCTCGGCCTCCTGCTTCTTGTTGCCCTCGCCGCGACCATAGGCCGTGCCCTGAACCCAAACTTCGGCAACGAACCGTTTGGCATGATCAGGCCCAGACTCTTCGACGATAAGATAGCGGGGCACTTCCCCAACCTCGGCCAAGGCCCACTCCTGAAAGCGGCTCTTGAAGTTGATGGCACTATCAGTAGTTTCTCGCTGCGCCAGCGCCTGGAGAAACAGGGGCTCCACAAAGTCTTTCACAGCTTCGATATCTGAGCCCTGGTCCAAAAAATAAGCGCCTACCAGGGCCTCAAAGGCGCTGCTTAGGAGTCTTGGATTGGTGCGGCCACCGCTGTTTTCAACGCCTCGCCCCAGGCGTAAGTGCTGGCCTAACTGCAGCGCGATCGCAAAAGCTGCCAGCTGAGTGCGATCCACCAGGGAGGCCCGCAGCTGGGTGAGCTCTCCTTCCGATCGCTCAGGAAAGGCACGGTGCAGCAGCTCCCCGCACATAAAGGTGAGAATGGCGTCGCCCAAAAACTCCAGCCGCTCGTTGTCGCCCCCTGCCCCCTCATGCTCCTTAGCGTAGGACTTGTGGGTCATGGCCCGCAGCAGCAAAGTGCGATCGCTAAATTGGGGGAGTGCTACCCGATCATTCATGATCAGCATCTGTTAACGCGTCTGCTGACTCTGGGTGTTCTGACTGACCCACGCTGTTACGCCGTCGGCCAAAGCCTCAGCCAACTCCTGCTGGGCTTGCGGATCGACAATCCACTCAAACTCAACGGGATTGATCATAAAGCCCAGCTCTAGCAGCACCGAGGGCGCCACTGCAGGCCGAGTCAGGGCCAGGTTGTTCCAGAAAACGCCGTAGGAGGGGCGATCTAGCGTTTCAACCAAATAGTCGTGCAGGAATGCCGCTAGATCATGAGCCTGGGCGTGGTACCAAAAGGTGCCCACACCGGCCGTGTTCAGAGCGTCTCCGTTGTCCGGTAGCGCGTTGTAGTGAATACTCAGCGCCAGATCGGGCTGGTCTCTTTGAATCTGGTCGGCCCGCTGATTGGGCAAAACGTCTTCATCTCCTTCGCGGGTCATGATTACCCGGGCACCCCGCGCTGTTAGCTGATCGCGCAGCAGCAGCGACACGGTCAGCGCCACATCTTTTTCGGGGTAACCGTTGGGGCCGCGTGCCCCTAGGTCTTCAGCGCTGCCGTGCCCCGGGTCAATCAAAAT
>DATNQE010000561.1:0-5494 GCA_036702895.1 Trichocoleus sp.
TGGTTCGCAGCTACAGCAGTATTTCCAGTACTACGGCATCGACCTGACCGTTTTTCCGGTTGTCATCAAAGAGCCCGACAAAACCCTTGAGACTTTTCAGAGCATTATTGATGCTTTTTGCCGCTTCAATCTGCTGCGCAAAGAGCCTGTTTTGGTTATTGGCGGCGGCCTAGTCACTGACGTAACGGGCTTTGCCTGCGCGTCTTACCGCCGCAGCACTAACTACATTCGCATCCCCACCACGCTGATTGGGTTGATTGATGCGGGCATTGCCATCAAGGTGGCGGTAAACCATGGCAAGCTCAAGAATCGCCTAGGGGCTTACCACGCACCGAAAGAAACGTTCCTCGACTTTTCGTTCCTGCGCACCCTGCCGGTTGATCAGATTCGCAACGGCATGGCCGAGCTAGTGAAGATTGCGGTGGTCTCAAACGCTAAGGTGTTTGACCTGCTGGATCGCCACGGCGAAGACCTGCTCTATACCCACTTTGGCTACAGCAACGATGACGCATCATTGCAAATCACCGGGCACACCGTGAACTACGAGTCGATCAAGACCATGCTGGAGCTAGAGACGCCCAACCTCCATGAGCTGATGCTGGACCGGGTGATTGCCTACGGCCACACCTGGAGCCCCACCCTCGAACTCACGCCCGACCCGCCTCTGCTCCACGGCCACGCGGTAAATATCGACATGGCTCTGTCGGCAACTCTGGCAGCTCGGCGGGGGTACATTTCGGAGGGTGAGCGCGATCGCATTCTCGCCCTCATGAGCCGCCTCGGCCTGGCACTTGATCATCCTGCAATGGATATCGAGCTGCTCTGGCACGCTACCCAGTCCATCATTCTCACCCGCGACGGGCTGCTGCGCGCCGCCGTGCCCTGCCCCATCGGCACCTGCCGCTTCATCAACGACCTCAGGCGCGACGAGCTAGAGGCCGCGCTCAACCAGCACAAGCAGCTCTGCCGCAGCTACCCCAGAGCAGGCGCAGGCATTGATGCTTACGTCACCGAAACGCCCGCCTCTGCCCTGGTAGGAGGTAAGGCCTAATGCAGACCGCTGAAAACCCGACCACCGCCACACCGCGCCCGGTCACGCCCCTGGGCATTGCAGTAGAGCACTTAGAAGCCGCCACTGCAATGCTGACCCAGATGGCCGAGGTGCCCGACGACTTGGCGATTCATCTGCAAAAGGCGCTGCTGCTCACCGCCGGACTCGATGCCTACCTCGAGCAAGTCACTACCCAAGAGTCACCAGAGCTGGCGGTTATCGCCTACCAAACGCGGCATGAACCCTGGCAGGCCAAGTACAAGCAGGGGGCAACGGTGCGCCCGCTGGAGCAGGAAATGCTCTCCGGCCATGTAGAGGGCCAGCTCTTAAAAATGCTGGTGCACATGACCGGGGCCCACCGCATTTTGGATATCGGCCTGTTCACAGGCTACTCGGCTCTGGCGATGGCCGAAGCCCTGCCCGACGACGGCACTCTGGTCGCTTGCGAGGTGGATCCTTACGCTGCCGAGTTTGCCCAGGAGCTGCTGGGGCGATCGCAATCGGGCCGCAAGGTCCAAATCGAGCTGGGGACCGCCCTGGCAACCCTCGATAAGCTGACCGAACGCGGAGCCTCGTTTGACTTTGTGTTTATCGATGCCGATAAGCGGGAGTACGTCGACTACTACCAAAAGCTGATTGGCAGCTCTCTGCTCGCGCCAAATGGCTTCATCTGCGTGGACAACACGCTGTTTCAAGGGCAGGTTTACCTGGCCGAGTCTGAGCGATCGGCCAATGGAGCTGCGATCGCAGAGTTCAACCAGGTCGTTGCCGAAGACTCGCGCACCGCGCAAGTCCTCTTGCCCCTGCGTGATGGCCTCACCCTGATCCGCCGTGCTCCCTAACCCGCCACCCCCGTAGAGGCGAAGCATTCGGCAGTTGAATTCTGGAGATTTTCTCAGAATCCTCGCCCGAATGCTTCGCTCCCCGTCCCACTCCAAAAACCGGCTCCCGTTTATCAGTAGCCCATGTCAACTAATATCCTTGCCGAGCAAACCCCATCGGCCCAGTCCTCAGCGGCCCAAGCTCCTGCTCAGCCCTCTCCCCGCCTCAACCAGCGAGTTCTCGCGCTCTGGCAAAATCTAGGGGCGCTGCTGCTGCTTGCGATCGCATTTCCCTTCAACGCTGTCGTCGTCCTGCTGGCCCTGCTGTGGGGCTGGATGACCCATTCTTCCCCGCCAGCAACCGCCACCGCGCCCAAAACCATCCTGATTGCGGGCGGCAGAATGACCAAAGCCCTGCTGCTAGCCCGCTCCTTTTATGCGGCGGGCCACCGTGTCATCCTTATCGACACCGAAAAGTTCTGGCACAGCGGCAACCAGTTCTCCAATGCCGTTGCCGGGTTCTACACTGTGCCCGACCCCGGCAAAGACCTCCAGGGCTACGTTCAGAAGCTCCAAACCATCGCTCAACAAGAGAAGGTCGACCTCTTCGTTCCGGTCGCAATTTTCGCCGTTCTCTACCACCAGGGCATGGCAAAACACCCCCTGGCTGGCTACTGCGAGATTTGCCATTTTGACGCCGAAACGATTCGCACATTAGACGACAAATTCGCCTTTGCCGAGCGGGCGCGATCGCTTTCCCTATCGGTGCCCAAATCCTTCCGCATCACGTCGCCAGAGCAGGTCCTAACCTTTGACTTTGCCAGCGAAACTCGCAAGTACATTCTCAAAAGCATCCCCTACGACGCCAATCGCCGCCTCAATCTGACCAAGCTCCCGTGCAGCACCCCAGAAGAAACGGTCGCCTTCGTCAACAGTCTGCCTATCAACGAAGAGAAACCCTGGATTTTGCAGGAGTTCATTCCCGGCCAGGAATACTGCACCCACAGCACCGTGCGCGACGGCAAATCTACCCTCTACAGCTGCTGCGAATCTTCAGCATTTCAGGTGAACTACGAGCAGGTTGACAAGCCCGAAATCAAAGCCTGGGTCGAGCGCTTTCTCGCCGACATCAAAGGCGAAGGTCAAGCGTCTTTTGACTTCATCGAGGCGGAAGACGGCACCGTTTACGCCCTCGAGTGCAACCCCCGTGCCCACTCGGCCATCACAATGTTTTACAACCATCCGGGCGTTGCCGATGCTTACTTAAACCCCGAAACGTCGAATAAACCTATTGAACCGCTCGTCAACAGCAAGCCCACTTATTGGCTTTACCACGAACTGTGGCGGCTCAATGAAGTGCGATCGCTCGCCCAACTTCTGCGCTGGGCCAAAACCATTCTGCGCGGTAAAGATGCGGTCTTTGAAGTCAACGATCCGCTGCCCTTTCTCATGGTGCATCACTGGCAAATTCCGCTCCAGCTTCTTGCCAGCCTAAGGAAGCTCCAAAGCTGGATCAGAATCGACTTCAACATCGGCGAAATTATCAAATGATGGTCGTAGCAATCTCAAATGAAATGTAGCGGGGGTACCGAGGTGAAGCCCCTGGCTGGGGCGTAGCTTTCTCAAAACCATCAACGCGGCGGCTCTTCGCTACGCCGAAATTAAGCACTGGTCACCACCCATTCCTACTGGACGCATGGGCGAGTACCTATCGATCTTGATTCGGCGAGAAGCAGCCAGTCCCGGCCAGATTGGGGCACCAGCGGATCCACAGCGTTAGGCTGCTTGCGCTCTTCTGATTAGCTGTCGGGGATGTCAAGGATTCCTTAAATCTTGGCGTCCCCCAGCTTTCAGGCAGCCACACCTAATACAGCCGCCATCCATTCTGCCACCCTCCTTCTGCAGAAAGCTGCTGAAAATACTCCCTCCTTAGAGAGAGCAGAATTTCCCTCGAAAGACACCGCGAAATGTCAACCGTCAATGTTCGCTTTACGTCTATTGAGCGTGGAGGCACTTCTCTTAGACTCCCACAATGGTTTCAAGAGTAGGCCCTGTAGAAATTCTGGAGTTTGACACTATGCGCGTACGTATCGGAGATTCTCACGTTTACCGCCCTAACGAAATTGTGCCCGTTAGCGGTAAATACACCCTGATCAGTATTGCTGGTCAAAAAACAGAAGATGTCGTCACCTGTGAGGCGGGTCAACGGTTCCCTGAGCTTAAGCCTTTCCATAGCGGTTTCTTGCTAGTCGAGCAGCCGGACAACAAGTAAATCCCTGCTCATTCGTCTAGCAGCGGCACACAACAACCCCCTTGAGCGAAGGCTCAGGGGGTTGACACTTATAACAGTAGACAGATTGATTAGGACACGGGGTGTAGGGGTGAAACTCCTAACTGGGGGCTTTGCCCACATACACCCGCTCCTCTCGGCCCAAACGCTCTAACGAACTCGACACAAGCTATATAGGACTCGGGCCTATATAGCTTGTGTCGGCTAGGGAATGAACCGCTGTTGAGGCTCTGTAGTAGTGCTGGGCAAGCCCAGCAGGCTGCGGTTTTTGGGAATGAGATCGCGAACCGTCTGCTGACGTCGGGCGCGCGTGTTAAAAGCAGGATTCATTGAATTTGGGGCTCCAAAGCTGGGGGGACTGGAAGAGATAGGGCGTAGCGCGACCGAGCTTAACGGGTGTAGCGACGACCCATGAAAGTTAGCTCTGCAGTAGGCTGCTGACGCTGGGCCACATTAAACTGCTTGACCTTAGAAGAACGACCCAGAAAAGTAACCGTTTCTGCCGTTTCGCGAGCTTCAACAGCGGGGGTAGAAGCGTCGTACGCATTACCGAGGAAGGAAAGTTGCATTGGGGGCTCCTTGTTTGTGGAATGGGGGGTGTTTGAGCTGTTGAGTGTAGTTTGCCGGTTGGGGCCAACTAAAACCACCCAAGATTAGGTCGTTAATGCAGAACTTAAGCGGTAGCGCTTAAGCGCTAAGACTAAGCCCTAGAGCTTAGCAACCGTTCTCTCCGTAGCTCTATAGGGGGAAACAGCCTGCTCGTTCCCCGTTCCCAGGTAAATTCTGTGCTTTGCATCAAAGCATCGAGTGATAGCTATCACCCCGACTCCTAACCCAAGAGCCTCTTGATAAATGCGTGCGATCGCGATCTATCTGGCTTGCTCCAGCCGGGCTACGACTGCGATCGCACCTTCTAAATTCAGCTGAGTATGGCTGATACCGCCCAAAACAGCCACAATCTCAAGCGCCCCACGGTGCTGATGAATCTCCCCATTGCAGAATGCTTTGGTTAAGCTCAGGTTATCAAGCAGTTAAAAAACAGCTAGAAGTCGCTTCTTACAGTAGGCAGCAGCGAGTTCGCAACAGTATCAACCTAGGTTCGCTTCAGCTACAAAACAGCGCGATACACAACAGCGCCATCACTGTCGCGGTTGCTTGAGCGCATCAAGTCATGCTTCTCAAGCTCAACCAAGGTTGAGCGCACCTCATCCACAGACTGACCAGTCGTGATCACGAAATCTGCCAGCGTCATCTCTCCCTGGCGTTTGGCCAGCTTCAGCAGCTCAATGCGCAGGTCCCGATGCTGATCATCAGGCTGTAGTAGAGGGTTGT
>DATNQE010000562.1:0-2630 GCA_036702895.1 Trichocoleus sp.
GGTCTACCACGGGCTGCTCACCAAACTGAGAGGCTTGGGCCAGCAGTTGGGAAGACGCGGTCTGGGGCTGTTGCTCAGCGGTGCGAGCGGTGGTAGTTGCGATCGCGCTGCTGACACTTCCAAATACCCCAAACACTCCAAGGGCAGCGGCGGTTAGTGCAGCGTACTTCAAATGCATCGGCGATTTCATAAGTCACCCTTCAACAAACAAAACGGTAGTTTTACCTGAATTTTTCAGCAGCGCGATCCCTAATGAGCTGACTGAGTCGGGATCGACAGTACTGATTGCTAAAGAACCCATTACTAAACTGGAACGACCTTGGAGATAGCCAGTGAACCAGGCACCTGTGGAGCTAGCAATATCGGCCTATTGCCCACAGACCAGGACTCGAAGCTGACAGCCTAAGGCTCAAAGCCCCAATCATTGTAGAAGGTAAACTTCAGCAGACCCTTAGCCTTCAACAAAATTCTTAGAAATCTAGTATCCCTTTTGAAATAGCGGCTTGAGTAGCTAAACTGACCAGTTCAAAAAGTGGACAGCAGCCGTGAAATTTTGACTTGCCACCTGACAGCTCAATTTGACAGGATGGGACTACTTCCGCAGCCGCTGATAGCAATTACCGCAGGGAAAACGCTATGTTGCCGTTCTTATCAGCTCGTTTGAAGCAAAAGTTGCTGCCGCTACGGCTTTCGTGGCAAATCTCCAGAATTTGGCTGGGTGCTGCCGCCGCCGCCGCTGCCGCTACCGTTTCTCCTGCTGCCGCCTTTGACCCCGCTGATTTACAAACCCTTATACAGACCCGGCAGTGCCGAAATTGCGATCTGCGCGAGGCTGACCTGCGCTACCTCGACCTATCAGGGGTGAATCTGCGAGGCGCTAACTTAGAGCGGGCTAACTTTTTCCGTAGCCGTTTAGAGGGGGCTGATCTGGCACAGACCAACCTGCGGGGAGCCAATTTAGGCGAAGCCAACCTGCAAGAAGCCGTGCTTAATGTGGCCGACCTTAGCCGTACCAGCTTGCTGCGGACCGATCTGACCGGTGCGTCTCTCTACGGCACAGACATGGCCTACGCGCACATAGAAGCGACTCGTTTTGTGGGAGCTTTGCTTACCGGCGCTGATCTCAGCCGCGCTCGCATCATCAGCGCTGACTTTACCGATGCAACTCTCTGCGGAGCGGAAATGTCTTACGGCGAATACCGGCGAGGCTGTACTGGGCCAAGCCAGGCTCTAGAAGACGTCAGGCCAGAGGCTCAATCTTCTGGATCAACGCCTGGTCCAGGTCCTCGGCGCTGATGCGTTTGCTGTGCCACCAGGCCTGAGTGGTGCTGTCTAGGGTTGCAGTAAAGAGAGTCGTGACAAAAGCCTCGGCCCGGTAGCCTTGACCCACAATCTCGACGTTGTAGGAGGGGTAGCGGCGGGTCGCCAAGTCGGGCACAAACCGCTTGCCGATTCGCCGCCAGCTAGGTTCCTTTCCTCGCCATTGCAACCGGCAGCAGGGCCACGGCAACTCCTCCCGATCAAACAGGCGGCAGCAGGGGCCTATGACTCGGTAGGTCAGATGGGCCCCGGGGCTTTGAAAGATGTGGCCTGTGGGCCAGGGGTGCTCAGATTCCGGGGGCAAAGACGGTATCATCGAAATCAGTGAACAACGCGCTCTTAAACGTTGCGCTTTGAAGTAGTTTACGGGAAGAGTCATGGCTGAGCCAATCACTCCGGCAGTGAGCGATCGCATCTGCAAGCATATGAATGACGATCACGCTGATGCCATTTTGTTTTACGCCAAAACTTACGGTGGGCAGCAAGAGGCTACCTCCGCTGTCATGAAAGCTATCGATTCGGAAGGCATGGATTTGACGGCGGCAGTTGGAGAGGCCTCGGTACCAGTTCGAGTAACTTTTGACCACACGCTAGAAGGGGCAGAAGACGCTCACCACACTCTTGTTGCTATGCTGCGGCAAGCTCGTCCAGCCAGCTGACCTCAAGGGGGCTGAGGGTGAGCCTCCTAGGGGCTTTTGCCAAGTTTTACTTTCGGGTGATATGACAGTCTCGGTTCGGTTTCTTCCCAACGACGTTTCGGTTCAGGCAGAGGCCGGAGAACCTTTGCTCAAGGTCGCGGCTAGAGCAGGTATCACCATTCCGACAGGCTGTCTGATGGGATCTTGTCATGCTTGCGAAGTAGAGCTAGACGGTGACGAAGATCCCGTCTGCGCCTGCATCACGGCGGTGCCGCAAGGCGCCTCTGCCCTAACCGTGAACCTCTACGTAGACCCAACTTGGTAGCCGTTGGGCCCTTGAATAAGGATCTAGAAACATCTGGTAGTTTGATAGCTTTGGGAAGTTAGGGAGCAATTGTAGGGCGTGTTGCCGCCCTGGGACTGTCCACCTATTCACAAGCATCTGCTGCTTTGAGGAAGGATGGGTCACTTCAAGAACTGCTTTACCAGTCCCAGTTGATTCAGGAAAACAGTTCCCTACTCTTGTATCCCTTAGCATCCAGGAAACTCCTGGCAGCTGCTCAACGGTGTAAAACTCCCACAGGAGAGTTCGGTTCTGCCCACTCCGTTTTGTCTTAAGGGGTTGTTACAGTAGTTTCATGATTCTTTGAGACGCACGTTAAAGCCGCATCA
>DATNQE010000574.1:0-3786 GCA_036702895.1 Trichocoleus sp.
TGGGAACCGGCGGAAAAAGCGGTTCTGGAGCGCTTTGCTGACCAGCTCACCTTTCAGGCCATGGGCGAAGGCTTTACCTGGGATACCCAGGACCGGGAGCGCGATACGCAAAAAGCCACCGAAGCGTGGGAAACGGCGCTGGCCTATATTCGCAACCCAGAGTACAAAACAGTTCTGCTCGATGAGGTCAACATTGCCCTCAAGCACGGCTTTTTGTCTGTGGAGCAGGTGCTAGAGGGTCTCGCAGATAAGCCAGAGCAAACCCACGTCATTTTGACGGGGCGCGGGGCGCCTCAGGCGCTAATTGACCGGGCAGACCTGGTGACCGAAATGAAGCTGGTGAAGCACCCGTTCCGCGAGCAGGGCGTTAAAGCGCAACCGGGAATTGAGTTTTGAGCACAAACCGCTGCAGCAGCAGAGTGGAGTCTTCTGCGTCCGGCAGGCCAATGACGTTTTCATAGATGCGGGGCTGGGTCAGCGGGCCGTAGTCAGACTCGGCTGCAGCGGGGTCGGAGTTGGTGATCAGGAGCGTTGCGATCGCACCTACAAACCCAAATACAAACATCCACGTCAGCGTGGGCCATTGCCTGAGAAGAAGTCGGTTCATGGAGCCTGATAAATGAACGTGTGCCAGAGGAGTATACCCAAAGGGCATCGGCAGTTCATTCTAACGATTTCTCCCCCAGCTTGTGCTTTTGACGAGGGCGACCATCAAAAAGTTCAAGAAATTTCTAGGCTGTATCTAGCGCATTCATACTATTATCGAGAGCCATATCCCCTACATCTAGCACTGGTTGGGCGAATCGCTGATGGCTGCCGAATATCAACCTTCATTGCTTCCAGACACTGACCTGCGGGCGGCAGACCTCTCCTGGGCCTACAACCGCGCCCCCGGCAGCGACATTCCGGTGGCCGAGCTGCAGGGCTGGAAGCAGCGCATTTTTGCCTTTCAGCAGGCAGCTCAGGCGACCCCGCAGGTAGAGCAGGCAACGCTGTTTGACCTGGCCGCCGACCCCAACCCAGCCGACACCCTCGATCCGTTTACCTTGCTCCAGCGAAACGCCGAGTTTTGGCGGGGCCAGTTTAGCGAGGCGGGCGTGCCCGCGCTGTACTTCGTCGTCGATCACGAGTTGCCCATTTTGCTCTACGTGGGCGAAACCATCAAGTCCAACCAGCGTTGGAAGGGCGAGCACGACTGCAAGCGCTATATCCTCAACTACATTGCAGCCCATCGCCCCTACGAGCTGCCGGTGGCGGTGAATATTGGCTTTTGGCCATTTGCACCGTGCGATCGCAAAGCCCGCCAGACCCTCGAATCTGACCTGATCTACCGCTGGCGCTCTCCCTTTAACAAAGAGAACTGGGCCTACTGGAGCACTCCTTTTGTAGGTGGAAAAGAGTAAATTTGAGTTACTCAAGTTGGGGTAGCCGCAATGAAAACTCCCCAAGATTTGCCTTTCTTAAAGGCGGTGTGCTGGCAGTTAGATGAAATTGATCACTTAACCCCGCAGGAGAAGCTGCAGCGATACGAGCGGGGCTGGCAGTATCGCGGCGTTTTAGCAGACCTGAGCGCAGAGGAAGCTGCCTTTGTACGGGAGTTGGGCCGTCGTTATGGCTCCTGGCTGGCTATGTCATTTACTCAAGACCATCACCAAAGAATTCTCACGGTTCTTAACGCTATCAATGCAATTCTCTTGAAACGCTGCGAAGTTTACTTTGGGGGCGGTACACTGCTGGCGCTAACCCACGATGAGTATCGCCTGAGCCAGGACATCGATTTTTTGTGCGCCTCTCAGTTGGGATACCGTCAGCTACGGCAAGCCATTTTTGAGCAGGGCCACAGCGCGTTGTTTACCAATACTTCTCAACTTTCGTTTCCTAGAGAGATCCAAGCAGACCAGTACGGCATTCGATTCCCGGTTGTTTGCGAAGAGGTCTCGATTAAGTTTGAGGTTGTGCGAGAAGGGCGCATCGAATTTGCTGCACCAGAGCGGTTCGACAGTCTGCCAGTGGCCTGCCTGGGACGAACTGACAGCACCGCCGAGAAACTACTAGCCAACGCCGACCGCTGGCCCGATACTTCGGTGCTGTCTCGCGACCTAATCGATCTGGCGGTTCTGCGTTTACCTGGGCCGCTGCCGCAGGCAGCTTTCGCGAAAGCGGAGGCAGCATATCTGGTGGTTGAACCATTGAAAAGAGCAATCGCAAACTTTCAGGCCAAACCGGATTACCGGGAACGGTGCTACCAGGGGTTGAAAGTGCGATCGCCCAAGCAAGTCATCGACGGACTAGATTTGTTGGCCTCAGATTTTGGTCTGCCCACTACAGAGCGAACTGATTTAGAGGCTGGCACCTAGAAGCTATCCCTAAGCCGCAAAGCGAATCTTCAGGTAGTCGTCTTCCATTTTGGCACCGGCAGGATTGAGAGCAGCGAGGGCCTGGGGCAGCACTAAGTTGCGCCGGTGGTTACCGATGCGAATATTGAGTTCATCGGCGGACTTGCTTAGCTCTACCTTATCTTTGGGAATGCCGGGCAGATAGACCTCCAGACTGTAGATATTGGCCTCCTGCACTACCCGCATAGTAGTCTCCTTGTAATAGACCTGGGCCGGGTCTTCGTCTTTGTAGAGCGTGTCCTTAAGCCGCTCTAGCGCAGCCAAACCACACATCTCCTCGGGGAACAGTGGCACTTCTTTCACAGGCAGGGGCCGGAAGTTTTCGTGGATTTCGTGACGGTGTTGCTGCTGGCTTTCCTTCCAGCGCTGGAAGAAGGGATCTTGCACGCTATCTGGAATGATGCGGTTGGCGATCACTAGGTCAGTGCCGACGTTGTAGAGGCTGAGGTAAGCGTGGGCGCGCAGAGACTCTTTGATGACCATTTTTTCGGGGTTGGTCACTAGGCGCACCGAGGTAACGCTGGCATCAGTCAGCACTTTCTCCAGCGCCTCTAGCTGCTCATAAAACTCGTAGGGCGCATCCATGACTTCCTGAGTCGGCAGGGAGAAGCCTGCGACGGGGCGGAAGATGGGCTCCACTAGGGGGCGCAGCGCTGCCGAGACGGCCTGAAAAGGCTTGTAGAGGCGACGCATGTACCAGCCCGCTACCTCCGGCAGGCTGAGCAGGCGCAGAGCCGTCCCGGTGGGAGCCGAGTCGATAATCAGCACATCGTACTCGCCTTCGTCGTAGTGGCGCTTCATTCGCACCAGGCTAAAGATTTCGTCCATGCCGGGCAAAATGGCGAGTTCTTCGGCCTCGATCCCTTCTAGCCCGCGGGCCTGGAGGACTTGGGTGATGTAGCGCTTAACGGCACCCCAGTTGCCCTCTAGCTCCATCAGGGCATCGAGTTCAGCGCCCCAGAGATTGGGCTTGACCTGTCTGGGCGTGTGCTCTAGCTCCATATCAAAGCTGTCGGCCAGAGAGTGAGCTGGGTCGGTGCTGAGCACCAGGGTTTTATAGCCCAGCTCGGCGCAGCGCAGTCCAGTGGCGGCGGCAACTGAGGTTTTGCCGACTCCGCCCTTGCCGGTCATCAGAAGTACGCGCATACAGAATCAGCCCGTCTCAGAATTGTTACGTATCTTCTAATTTATCGGCTTTGAGGGTGTTTCGGCCATGGCAATTATCGTCCTGTAGAGGCCGTGATTGCAGAACTTAAGGCTTGAGCAGAGCCCACCCGGCTAGATATTTGCTGCAAGGGCCTCCCAACTGCTTGAACAAAGGCTTTTCCGGCTGCCCCTTTCGGAAAGAGGGGCAGCCTGGGGGGATTAGAACTGGTGGCTTAATCGAATC
>DATNQE010000608.1:0-5594 GCA_036702895.1 Trichocoleus sp.
CCTTGAGGAAACCCGTGGAGAAGACGGTTCGGTCACCAAGGCCTATCGTCTGCGGCGAGTGCGGGAGGACAGTGAGGGTAATCTCATCTCCCAGTACATCAAGACCACCCCGGGCCGGATTATCTACAACAAGACCGTCCAGGAGGCATTAGCCAGCTAGACAGGGCGCTAACAGCTCTTAGAGGAAGGCGTTCCCCACGAAGCTTACGCAGATACATCATCAGAAAGGCACCAGAAAGGGCGGAGAAACGCAATGACGGATCAAGGATCTAATCCCAAGAAAGAGATCTTTCGTAACCGGATTATCGACAAGAAGCAGCTGAAGAACCTGATGTCTTGGTCGTTCACCCAGTATGGGACGGCTCGCACCGCCCATATGGCTGACTCGCTGAAGGATCTGGGTTTCCGATATGCGACCCGAGCAGGGGTCTCAATCAGCGTGGAAGACCTGCAGGTGCCGCCGAGTAAGCGCGAACTGCTAGATGCTGCTGAAGAAAATATTCGGATCACCGAAGATCGCTATACTCGGGGCGAAATTACTGAGGTGGAACGCTTCCAAAAGGTTATTGACACCTGGAACGGTACCAGCGAGGAACTGAAGGACCAGGTTGTTAAGAACTTCAAGGAAAACAGCCCCCTCAACTCGGTGTACATGATGGCCTTCTCCGGCGCCCGGGGAAACATCTCCCAGGTGCGTCAGCTAGTGGGCATGCGGGGTCTGATGGCAAACCCCCAAGGGGAAATTATTGACCTGCCCATTAAGACCAACTTCCGGGAAGGGCTGACGGTAACCGAATACGTAATTTCGTCGTACGGCGCCCGTAAGGGTCTGGTAGACACGGCGCTGCGAACGGCGGACTCAGGTTATTTGACCCGTCGCCTCGTAGACGTCTCTCAAGATGTGATCATTCGGGAGATTGACTGCGGTACTGAGCGGGGCATTCCGCTGCGCAGCATGACCGATGGCGAGCGGATTTTGATTCCCCTAGAAGACAAGCTCATGGGCCGGGTAACGGCTCAGCAAGTGATTCACCCCGAAACGGGGGAAGTCATGGCTGAGCGCAACCAGGATATCTCTCCTGACCTGGCTAAGGCTATCTACGAGGCGGGCGTAGAGCAGGTAGTGGTGCGCTCTGCCCTCACCTGTGAAGCTGCTCGTTCTGTCTGCCGCCACTGCTACGGCTGGAGCCTAGCCCACTCTGAAATGGTGGACCTGGGCGAAGCGGTCGGCATTATCGCGGCCCAGTCCATTGGGGAACCGGGCACCCAGCTCACCATGCGGACCTTCCATACGGGCGGTACGTTCACCGGAGAAGTGGCGCAGCAGATTCGCGCTAAGCGTACCGGCGTGGTCCGTCTACCCAAGCGCCTTAAGAGCCGCGCCTTCCGCACCCGGCACGGCGAAGATGCGCTAGTGATGGAGGCCAACACCGAGTTAATGCTGGAGAGCGACGGCAAACCTTTGCCGCCGGAGAGCCTGCCCCAGGGCACCATTCTCTTTGTTAAGGACGGAGAAACTGTTCAAAAAGATCAGCTCCTAGCGGAACTGCCCAGCAGTGGACGGGTGCGCAAGGTCACGGAAAAAGCCACTAAGGACGTGCCTTCCGACCTAGCTGGAGAAGTTCGCTTCGCTGGCCTGGTGCAGGAGGAGAAAAAGGACCGTCAGGGCAACACCACACGTCTGGCTCAGCGGGGCGGCCTGCTGTGGGTGCTCTCTGGCGAGGTCTATAACCTGCCGCCGGGAGCCGAACCCGTTGTGCGCAACGGCGATCGCATCGAGGCCGAAGGCATTTTGGCTGAAACCAAGCTGGTAACTGAGCGGGGAGGCGTTGTTCGTCTGCCTGAGGGTAACGACGACAAAGTGGCCCGAGAGGTGGAAATCATCACTGCTTCAGTACAGCTGAGCGAGGCCGAAGTCTCGGTGGAGAGCGGTCAGGGCCGTGAACACTACGTGATTGAAACCTCCAACGGCCAACGTTTTTCTCTGATTGCGACCCCGGGTGCCAAGGTAAATAACCACCAGGTGGTAGCCGAACTGGAGGACGATCGCTATCGCACTCAGACGGGCGGCATCATCAAGTTCTCTGGGGTAGAAGTGGCCAAGAAGGGTAAGGCCAAGCAGGGCTATGAAGTCGTGCAGGGCGGCACTATTCTCTGGATTCCAGAGGAGTCCCATGAGGTCAACAAGGACATCTCTCTGCTGATGGTGGAGGATGGCCAGTATGTTGAAGCCGGTACGGAAGTCGTTAAGGACATCTTCTGCCAAAACAGCGGTGTAGTGGAAGTAACTCAGAAGAACGATATTCTGCGGGAGATCCTGGTCAAGCCGGGGAATCTACACATGGTGGATTCGCCTGAGGAGGTCATGGACCGTGACGGCACTCTAGTGCAGGCGGGCGAAGAGATTATGCCTGGCCTAGTCGCAGAGGCGCTGCACTACGTTGAGTACGTGGAAACGCCAGAAGGACCAGCGCTGCTGCTGCGTCCGGTGGAGGAGTTTCCGGTGCCCGACGAGCCGCCCGTGCCTAGCCAAAACTCTGTTAGCGACTCCGGTGGCTCCATTCAGCTGCGGGCTATCCAGCGGGTGCCCTACAAGGATGGCGACCGGGTGAAATCGGTCGAGGGTCTGGAGTTGCTGCGCACCCAGCTGGTGCTGGAGATCAACGAAGATGCGCCCCACGTGATCGCCGATATCGAGCTCGTGCCCGATGAAAGCAACCCCGACGTGATGCGGCTGCAGATGGTGATTCTGGAGACGCTGGTGATCCGCCGCGACGTGGTGGCTGACCAGACTCAGGGCCGCACGGTTACTCGCCTGCTGGTGGAGGACGGACAGTCTATTGAGCCTGGCGCTGTGGTGGCTCGCACTGAGATTCAGTGTAAGGAGACTGGGGAAATCCGAGGTATTCGCCAGGGGGCTGAGGCGGTACGCCGGGTTCTGGTGGTGCGTGAAGCCGATCGCTTTAGCGTGGACCTGCAGGGCAAAACGCCCAAGGTTGCGGTCGGTGATCTGGTGGTAGCAGGCAGCGAGATTGCGCCTGGTATTCAGGTGGACGAGTCTGGAGAAGTCACTGCGATCGCAGATGGTCAGGTGCAGCTTCGCATTGCTCGACCCTATCGAGTATCGACCGGTGCTGTGCTGCACATTGACGATGGCGACCTGGTGCAGCGGGGTGACAACCTGGTGCTGCTGGTGTTTGAGCGGGCGAAAACGGGGGACATCATTCAGGGTCTGCCCCGAATTGAAGAGCTGCTAGAGGCTCGTAAACCGAAGGAAGCCTGCGTACTGGCGGAGCGTCCCGGCACGGCTCAGGTGGTGTACGCCGATGACGAAACCGTTGAGGTGAAAGTCATTGAAGAAGATGGGGTGGTCACAGACTATCCGATCGCTCCGGGGCAGCCGGTGCTGGTGTCGGATGGCCAGCAGGTGTTAGCGGCTGAACCGCTGACCGATGGCCCAGCCAACCCCCACCAGATTCTGGAAATCTTCTTCAAGTTCTACCTCAGCCAGGGCATGGGCACCAACGATGCGGCGATGGGCAGCCTGCAGAAGGTGCAGACATTCCTGGTGAACGAAGTGCAGTCGGTATACCAGTCTCAGGGCATTGATATTTCTGACAAGCACATCGAGGTGATCGTGCGGCAGATGACCTCTAAGGCTCGCATCGACGATGGTGGAGACACCACGATGCTGCCGGGTGAGCTGGTCGAGATTCACCAGGTAGAGCAAGTGAACGAGGCGATGTCGATTACTGGTGGCGCTCCGGCTGAATACACGCCGATGCTGCTGGGTATCACCAAGGCGTCGCTGAATACAGACAGCTTTATCTCGGCGGCGAGCTTCCAGGAGACCACCCGGGTCTTGACTGAAGCCGCCATTGAAGGGAAGTCTGACTGGCTGCGCGGTCTGAAGGAGAACGTTATCATCGGCCGTCTGATTCCGGCGGGTACCGGCTTCAATGCTTATGAAGAGCAGAGCAGCACCCCCGACTACGACGCCGGTTACGATGGCGCTATTCTTGACGACGATCTGTCGCTGCAGGAAGTGGTGCTAGATGACCGCACGGCGCGCACCTACGAACTGGAGGGCAACTTCGGCATGCTGCCTGATGACGAGATCATCGGCTCAGGCTATGAAGATGAAGAGGCCGACGATGATGACGATGACGACGATGACGACGATCTGCCTCGGGGCATGGGCAATGGGCCTTCGATTTTAGATGATGACGACATCTTGATCGATGACCATACTCAAGCTCCGTAATCCCTAGCCTGGGGCAGTACATGCCCCAGGCTAGAAACGAAACGGCAAAACGAACAGGAGAGGGTGCGATCGCACCCTCTCCTGTTTTTTGTATTTACCGCAGTGTGGCTAGATCAGGCTACAGCGCTCCAGCCGCAGCATCATGGCGTCGAACATGCGGCGATCGCCATACCCCAACCCACGCCCTGTGCCAAAGCCGCCGGTCAGCCAGGAGGTGGCCCAGGGAATTTTCCAGTACCAGAGAGCCGGCAGGTGGCCGGGCGGAGCGTCGATGCTGAAATTGAGAAAGTCGTACAGCTTGAAAAAGGCCAGCGGTTTGCTGCGAAACATCAGCCAGCCAGCCTGCTGCCCCAGCTGGAAGGTGTCGTATTGGGCTTCCTGACTATAGATTTGGCTCTGGATAGAAAAGCCAAAACGGCCCTGGCTGGCTTCGAGCCAAAGCCGGTCGAGTTCGTGCAGCATGGGGCAGGGTAGATTTGCGATCGCATTAACATCTAGCCAGCCTTCCGATAGCCGATCGGTCGCCTCGAGCATCAGCTGCAGGGTAATCGCATCAGCTGCCTGCCACTCCTCATCCTGTAAAAAAGTCTTGAGATCGTCCGTTGTCCACAGTGGCTGAACCGCTTGAGTCATGCTGGTGTAGGGATTAAGGGGGTTAGGACTGGGGCGAAACTTGCCCTAAAAGCTGGCAGGTATTGATCAGGCGACTCATGAAGGCGTCAATAAAGACATCCTCTACAACGTAGCCCCCCTCCAGGCTGGGGCAGCACCAGCGCCAGGTCGGTAGATGCCCATCGGGCGCCTGGCGACTAAAGTCCAGATCGCTGTAGGACCGGGTAGATTTGAAGATTGGCGTATTGCCTACGCTCAACCCCTCAGCCCAGCCCACGGCTCGTAAAAAATCGTGGGGCTGGCGCTGCAGCTCCTCAAAAATCTGAGCCTGAACCTTAAACCCAAAGTGCTCCTCGCTGTGCAGGCTCCAGAGCTGGTCAATCGTGATCAAGTCTAGGCAGGGTAGCTGCTCCAGCGTCCACTGATCAATGAGGCGCACATCCTGCAATGAGGGATCAGCGCTCAGTGCTCGCTGGCCCAAGCTAAACGCCCGCAGCAGAGCTCGCTCGGTCTCGCGGTCTGCCTCTAGCCAGTCACCCTGCCACAGCAGTTCCCGCAAACGGCTATAGTCGGCCCCAATGGCAGACTGAATGTCGCCGTAGAGAATAGCCGTTTCCTCCCGCTCGATCGCTTGGGCTTCCTCGGGAGAAATCTCCCAGATGCGGCGGGCCTGCTCCAGCCGACCCTGGTCAAACTGGAGCGGATAGAGGCTGGTGGC
>DATNQE010000611.1:0-4137 GCA_036702895.1 Trichocoleus sp.
GTAGCGTGTCATGGGCCGTGTTGGGGTTTTACTGCTAAATCTAGGTGGGCCAGAACAGCTCGACGATGTTCGCCCCTTTTTGTTCAACCTGTTCTCGGACCCAGAAATCATTCGCCTGCCGTTCCCCTGGCTACAGCGGCCCCTGGCATGGTTGATTTCTAGCAGCCGGGCTAAAAAATCTCAGGACAACTACCAGCAGATCGGCGGAGGCTCCCCCCTACGCCAAATTACTGAGCAGCAGGCAGAGGCCCTGAAGCAGAGCCTGCAAGCCAAAGGCCAAGATGCCGAGGTCTATATCGGCATGCGCTACTGGTACCCCTTCACGGAAGAGGCCATTGCCCGGATCAAGCGAGACGGTATTGAAAATTTGGTGGTTTTGCCGCTCTATCCCCAGTTTTCTATCAGCACGAGTGGCTCTAGCTTCCGTTTGATGGAGCGCCTGTGGCTGGAAGATCCTTCCCTGCAGCGCATTAGCTACACCGTAATTCCCTCTTGGTACGACCGCCCGGGCTACATTCAAGCGATGGCCGATTTGATCGCCCAAGAGCTAGACCAGCTGCCGGACCCCAGTCAGGGTCATGTATTTTTTAGTGCCCACGGCGTGCCGGTTAGCTATGTGGAAGAGGCTGGTGACCCCTATCAGCGCGAGATTGAGAACTGCACGGCGCTGATTATGAAAGCGCTTAACCGCCCCAATGCTCACACTTTGGCCTACCAGAGCCGTGTGGGTCCTGTGGAGTGGCTACAGCCCTATACAGAAGATGCGATCGCATCTCTAGCCGAGCAGGGCGTTAAGCAGCTGGTGGTGGTTCCCATTAGCTTTGTCTCGGAGCACATTGAAACCCTGCAAGAAATCGACATTGAGTACCGGGAAATTGCCGAAGAGGCAGGCATTGAAACCTTCCGTCGGGTGCCGGCCCTCAACACGCATCCTGGCTTCATCAATGACATGGCCGACATGGTTGTGGAGGCTAACAACTCGCCGCGCAAGCTGTTCTCCGACGTGGTTCAGCCCGACAAGCGCGTGAAAATTTATCCGCAGGAGCGCTCTGCCTGGGGTCTCACGCCCTTTGCCGAAGTCTGGAATGGCCGTTTGGCAATGCTTGGGTTCCTGGCACTGCTGCTGGAACTAGTCAGTGGTAAAGGCCCGCTCCACTTTGTTGGCCTGCTCTAAGACCTAGCTGTCATCCCAAAGCTGCATTTTTAAACCGGGCGTAGTCTCTACGCCCGGTTTAGTATTTTGGCCGTTTAGAGAGCACTAAACCTTCTTGAGTACTGGAATTTACTTCCTTGGAGCAAATTCTGGCTCACCTTAAACTAAGGCTGAGCTTTGCCAGAGCGCCAGTGCCGCCAGATGTTGGACGTGCGAATGACCAGCCACAGCAGCAGCAGCGCAATAATGCCTCCCTGCTGGGGCGAGTCAAAAGCCCAAATTGCTAGGAAGATGCACAGCGCATCCAGCACAAAAAAGACCCACAGCGGCGGCCGCTGGGGCCGGTAAAACCAGCCCACCTGCATCAGCTGAATCACCAGGGCCAGCAGCGCGCTGATGAGGCCAACAAGCCAGTAGAGCCAGCCCTCCAGGGCAACGGTACGTGCGATCGCAATCCCGGCGATTGCACCTACGCCGGGGCTGAGCAGCAGCTCCACCATCTGAATGAGCCGCTGACTGGTGCGATCTTTTGAAAGCACCAGCTCTACCAGAGACCAGCTCACTAGCAGCATAATCACCAGTGACGGATGCACCCTCGAGAGCAGGGGCACGTTTCCCCACAGGCGCTCGCCCGACAGCAGGCCAATCATTAGCAGCGGCAGGGCCAGCCGTAGCCCAGTCGCTGCTGCAATTGACAAAACGGCAAGAATCTCGGGAATGAACACAACGGCAGTGACAAGGGAAATGGTGGACCTGTCCGGTGGACCTGGATTTAGGCCAAACTTCCTTCTAGTTTCGCACTGCTCTACCCTAGAACATTGGGAAGACGCTCTTAAGTTCTCAGAGCACAGTTCATCAAAAGTCAATCCTGAGCGCTGTTTTGAAAGGCTCAGTACCAGAAAATACAGGAAAGTGCACCGTACAAGGTGTAGGGCCGTTTAGCTGTGTACCCTACACCCTGCACCCCAGCCCTCTCCTCGCGCACAGACTGAGCTGCGTCTTCAGGCTGAGCTGAAGCATTGCCCCAAGCCGCACAGCCCGGTCAATTTCTGCCAGCATGGAGAATAAGAACTCCGTAGGGCAGCGATGGCAGAGCGCAGCAGCCAAGAGGCACGCAACAAAGCATCCGGTCAAACCGTTGGTCAGGCGCTAAAGACTCAGGGGGTTATTTTGGTGGGTTTGGCGCTCGTCCTCTGGGGAGTGCACTTGGCTAACGTCCTGCTGTTGGGACAGCTGCTCAGGTTTGGCATTATGCCTAGGAGCTTAGTAGGGCTGCGGGGCATTGTGCTAGCACCGCTGCTTCACGGCAGCTTTTCTCACCTAGCTACCAACACCGTGCCCCTGCTGACCCTGGGCTGGCTGACTCTGCTGCGCGGTATGCGCACCTTCTGGTTAACGACAGCCGTCGTGGTTTTGAGCGCAGGGTTGGGAACCTGGCTCTTGGGCGCACCGACCTCAATCCACGTAGGTGCCAGCGGAGTGGTCTTTGGGTATTTTGGCTTTCTGCTGCTGCAGGGCTACTTTGAGCGCAGCGTCGGCGCTGTTGCCCTATCACTGGTTGTGGCAGTGCTCTACGGCAGCCTGCTGTGGGGCGTGGTGCCCGGCGGTATAGGAATTTCCTGGGAGAGCCATCTATTTGGATTTCTGGGGGGTGCGATCGCAGCCCGCCTACTCTCCCGACCCTCTGTATCTGGCTAGCAGAATTTAGTTAGCGTATCCCGGCCCCTTGTGGCTCAACGCCTCCGACAAATAATCGGCTGCCGCCTCAACCACCGCCACTGCATTTTCATAAACCATGCGGGTCGGCCCCAAAATCCCCACGCTGCCAACAGGTACTGCATCTCGTTGGTAGGTAGAAGCTACCAGGGCACACGCCTGCATCGGCTCTAGCGGATTTTCTGAGCCAATCCAGACCCGTGCCCGCTTGCTTTCCTCTATTCCAGCAGGTTCAAAGAACAGGGGCCAAAGCTGGGCCTGATCCTCCTCCAACAGCTGCACAATGGCCTGCACCTGCTGAGTATCTGAAAACTCGGGCTGCCGCAGCACCTCCGCCAGACCGCTAATCACCAGCTGTGTCGGGGCTGTTACCCGAGTCCGGCGCGCCAGCTCCAGCACCGCATCCCGCAGGGTATGCGCGTAACGCTGAAACTCGTGCCCCACATCCGTCCAGTCCAGCAGAGAGATATCGGAGAGGTAGCGCCCTCGCAAATGGCGCGTTAAGAAGTTTGATAAGATGCTCAGCTCTCGGCTCAGGGCATCTTCCTCCTGAGCCTCCTCCTGATTACCCGGCTGCAGGCTGTAGGGCAGCTGAATGACGACCGACTGAGTCGCCAGTGAATCAAGCAACACCACCAACAAAATCTGCCCAGGGTCTACCTGAATCAGCTGCAAATGCCGAATCTGAGCGGCGGTCGCCTGAGGAACAGTAATCAGAGCCAGATAGCCGCTGAGGCTGGAGAGTACCTGGGTCGCCCCCCGCAGCAGCGCCTCAAAACTCCACCCCTCCCAATCCAGCTCCCCAGCCAGGAGCACGTCAACCTGGCGACCCAGCCCCTGCGTTGGGCTCATCAATTGATCCACATAGAGGCGATAGCCTGAGTCAGAGGGCACTCGTCCAGCAGAAGTATGCGGCTGGTAGAGCAGCCCTGACTTTTCTAGAAAGCCCATTGCATTTCTGACCGTCGCCGGACTGACGTTGAGGTTGTACTCCTGTACAAGGGCCTGGGAGCCCACGGGTTCAGCAGTTGCCACATAGCGGCGCACGGTGGCCCACAGCACCTGCTGTTGACGAGGGTTGAGCTTCAAGGAAGGCTGCATAGGAAGGCCAGGAACCTTAGATCCAACAGAATCTTTTGAATTACATTAGCAGAACTTCACTCTAGCCGCTTTGGGGTAGGGCTGCAGGCACTTCGGATACTGCTTTAGGAGATCTTTAGGAGAGGGTCGAGCAACGCTTCTGGCCACCTGATGGTTTCTAACCCCGA
>DATNQE010000631.1:0-4367 GCA_036702895.1 Trichocoleus sp.
TGATGAACTGCGGTCAAATAAACGGAGTATCATGTTTCAGATTTGGCTAGCTCTGAAAAGATGGCTCCACAACTGCGCGTATTTGTTCCTCCCCATCCGCTCATCCACCACTGGCTTGGGGTCTCTCGTGATGCGGCAACTCCCTCAACTCTGTTTCGCTCGGCCATGACCGAGCTGGGTCGCTGGCTCACCTACGAGGCCATCCGCGACTGGCTTCCCACGCTCGAAACTACGGTTGAGACTCCTTTGGCTGAGTGCCCAGCCACCTTCATTAACCCAGAGGTGCCCGTGGTCATCGTGCCAATTTTGCGGGCCGGCCTGGCGCTGATGGAGGGAGCTCAAGCCCTTTTGCCTTTGGCCTCTATCTACCATGTAGGCTTTGTTAGAGACGAGGAAACGCTGGAGGCAAGCTGCTACCTCAACAAGCTGCCCGAATCGCTCGACCCTCAAACGCGAGTGCTGATTAGCGAGCCCATGCTGGCCACTGGCGGCACGATGATCGCCATGATGAAGGAGTTGACCTCGCGGGGCGTTGATCCAGCTATGGTGCGAATCATCTCCGTGGTCACCGCCCCAGCAGCTCTGCAAAAGCTGGCCGATGCCTATCCCGCCCTGAATATCTATGCCGCTGCCATTGATGAAGGGCTCAACAGCCACGGCTTTATTGTGCCTGGTTTGGGAGATGCGGGCGATCGCACCTTTGGGACCTAAGCTCTGCTGACCCGCAGCTTCGTATAATAGTTCAGCTACCGGATGCCCATTATCCAGTAGACTAACGTTCTGGTTAGGCAAACCCTGGAAGGAACTATGAGCCAGCAAGATAACTTTGCCGGTGGTTTTGTTACCGGAGCCCTCTTCGGCGGTGTCGTTGGCGGCATCATTGGAGCGCTAGCTGCTTCCCGGCTCAAACCTTCGGAAGATACGCCAAACAATCGCTTGAGCGGACGAGAGCAACCCCTCGATAGCTTTGATGATGCTACCGAAGAGAACATGGAGCTAGCCCGCAGACGGCTGGAGGACAAGATTGCTCAGCTCAACGAAGCTATCGATGACGTTCGCCAACAGCTAGGGGGTATTAACGGGTATCCTCAGGGCTACTCTCAGGGGATGCTCGACGATCCTTCGCTGATTGATTCGTAACTAGCTTTGTCACTGACTAGGCAAGTTAAATCGTTAGGGCCGCAGCCCTCCTGGCGGCAGTTTCTTGAGCTGAGCGATTAACACCGCTAGGCAGATTTTTCAGAAGATTCCTTCAGAAAATGTGCAGAATGCCTCAACCGGAGCCCGGCCTCGGCGACAATCAGCTAAACTTGAACTGGCAAGATGTTGAACGACGGATCTGCTTGGGAGCTTAGGATTTATGGATTCTTCAGTGGTTGGTTTGCTAGTAAACGCAGTGAGCACTTTCTTGCAAATCTACACGGTGCTCTTAATCATCCGCATTCTGTTGAGCTGGTTTCCCAATGTGGACTGGCTTAGCCCGCCCTTCAGCGTCTTGAGCCAGTTGACCGACCCCTATCTCAACCTTTTCCGCTCGATTATTCCTCCTCTAGGAGGCATTGACCTGTCGCCAATTTTGGCATTCCTGCTGCTCCAGTTTGTCTCCCGTGGGGTGATGATGCTGGCAATTGCCGCCTCTGGCAGCTACGCCTCGTTCTAGCGACCTTTTCTCTGGAATTTGGATTCAAAGTTAGTGAACGCCGTCCTTGCTACTTTTAGTTAGGACGGCGTTTTGCATTGAAAGCATTGCTTTTAGGAGCCAGCGACCTCCATTGGCATAAAATTGTTTGCCCGAAAGAGGCAGCGGCCCCGCCGCACAGTCATGACTACATCAGCGGGCGTAACGCGGGTCAATACGCTAGCAACGATATGGCGACTGCGACGTAGATGAGGCTGAGTAAAGTCGAGCACGACAAAGTCGGCGGGCGTGCCTTTATCTACATAGCCGCACGTATCATCCCCTAAAACTGCTCCAATATTGCTGGTCACCATTTTGAGCACCGAGGCAGGATCAGGGCGAACGGCATCGCCAAACTGGCTCTTAGCCACCTTGTAGGCGAAATCCAGCTCAGCAAACAGGTTGGGGCTATTGAGCAGACCGTTGTCGGTACCCAGCAGCAGATTGGCCTGGCTCTGCATCAACGCTGCAATAGGCGGCAGGGGCAAGCCCAGGTTGGCATTGGCACGGGGGTTTAGCACCACGTTGAGGCGGTGCTCAGAAAGCAGGGCGATTTCTTCGGCGTTGGCAACAGTGGCGTGGATCACTAGATGGGGCTGGTAGAGGTCAATTGCCCGCTCTAGGTCGCCCCGCCCAGTGATCTCTAGACTGGTTTGTCGGTAGCCATCATTTTCCAAACAGTGGATGGCTCGCAGCTTGCCCACCTGCTGGGTAATCTGGCAGATTTGCTGCCAGGCAGGGTCGCTTAGGTCATTCATTGTGCTCTCGGAGAAGCCATCGGCGACAGCAAGAATAGAGCTGAGCTGTGCGATCGCACCCTCCCCTAGCCCCTCTCGATTTTGCTGAAGCTGTTCATCCGTCAGCGGCAGCTCATTGAACTGACCCAAAATCACTGAGCGCACGCCGGTCATGTCAGACGCACGCCGTAGGAGCTGGCTGCCGTAAGTTCCCTGCTCCCGAAAATCAATATGGCCGACGGTTCCCGTGTGAGCCATGTAGCGCAGGTGAGCCACGATGTGCTCTAGGTGTTCAGCCTCAGACTGCTTAGCTAGCTCTCGGTACTTATAGCCGTGGGGCCGAAAGAACCCTGCCTCTAGCGTCATACCCGTAGCCCCATCGGGCAGGCAGGAATCGCCCATGTGGGTGTGGCTGTTGTAGAGCCCAGGCAAGATTACCAGGGCCCCTTGATCAAGGGTGTAGCAAGGTTCTTCCAGATCAAGCCGATGAATTGTATCGCCTTTGGCCTGAAACCGAGTGCAGCGGCGAGGAACAAGATCAGGGCCATGGAGAACAATGCAGTCGGTAAACTCAACTAGTTCGTTAGCAGCCATACGGGACAGAAGCAATGCCTGAATAATTTCGGGAATCCTCCCACAAACTTAAGCCTGCCAGTATGCTCTGGGATACCAGACGAAAACTTGGACAGGAGGCAGGCATGACTCGGCGAATCTGGTGGCAGCGACCTGTACTTAGAACTGATGAGGAAGAGGAACGAGAGCGGCGAGTTACCTGGCTGGAGCTGTTTTTTGACCTGCTGTTTGTAGTAGTAATTGCGGAACTGTCCCACGATCTAGCCGCTCATATTAGCTGGGCAGGGGTAGGCAAGTTTTGCTTTCTCTTTCTCCACGTCTGGTGGGTCTGGATTGGAGCGACCTATTACAGCGAGCGGTTTGAGACCGACGGCTTTGAAAACCGCTTTTTCACATTCCTACAGATGATCCCAATTGCCGGGATGGCGGTCTTTGCTCACTACGCTCTGGGCAAGACCTCTGTGGGCTTTGCACTGTCCTACGCCCTGGCCCGCACCATCATCATCTATCTGTGGTGGCGCGGAGGCCACTACGACCGCCGCTTCAGGCCTACGGGCAAACGCTTCGTTACGGGCTTTAGCCTGTCTCTGACGCTGTTTGTGCTGTCGGTGTGGGTTGCGCCTCCAGCTCGCTTTTGGCTGTGGGGTGCCGGCCTTGTGATCGACGCTACTACGCCTGTATTTACGGTAAGGCAGCAGGCTAAGCTGCCGCGTTTTAGTACTTCCAAGCTGCCCGAGCGCTTTGGGTTGTTTGTAATCATTGCTTTGGGCGAGTCGGTAGTCGGCACCGTGCAGGGGCTAGCAGAGCGGCAGAGCATGTCGCTGATGGCCGGGATCACTGGAGTCTTGGGTCTGCTGCTGGCTTTTGGCCTGTGGTGGGTGTATTTTGACTTCGTCAACCGGCGCTCCCCCAAACGCGGTATGGGCTGGGGGTTTGCCTGGGCCTACCTGCACCTGCCGCTGATGGCTACCGTCGCCGCAGCGGGGGCGGGAACTCTCAAGGTCATCTCTGATAATGACTGGGTGCTGCCGGGCAATGTGGGCCTGCTGATCGGTGGCTCAATCGGCATGGCGCTAATCATCATGGGTCTACTGGAGTTGACTTTGGCCCGCTCGCCACTGGAGCCTACCCACCCGCGTCTAAGTCCGGGGCTGAAGTTTGTGGGGGGTGCGATCGCACTGCTGCTAGCTCTCTTTAGCAATGGCCAAAACGTCATCGTGCTTCAGCTGCTGCTGCTGAGCCTACTGCTAGCGCAGATGATCTACGGCCTATACGTCTGGTTTACTCAAGAGCTGCCCGAGTCGGCTTCCTAGAACTTTTGTTTAAGAAGGCTCAACCTGTTTCAACCCCTCGCCAACCCTTATGCCACCGTCTCAAGC
>DATNQE010000644.1:0-5240 GCA_036702895.1 Trichocoleus sp.
CGGCAAGGCCGGCTGGGTGATGGGGCCGACCAACGAGGTGCTGCGCCAGTTTGTCGGGAAGTATGCGCTGCTGGGCGGCTTTGAGGCGCTGGACTACTGGAACCAGTCGCTCAATGAGCGGGTGCTGCACAACGAGCTGAAGAAGATGGATGCCGACGAGAAGCGGGCGCTGGCAGCCCAGCTCCTAGCCGAAGCCGAAGCTGCCGAAGCCATAAATGGCAAAGTGGTTGCGATCTCATAAGTCCCTCCAGAAACCCGGTTTCTTCAAGAAGCCGGGTCTCTGCTCCCCACAGTTGCTCTTAAGGTTGCAAAGCCCAGTGCAGGTTTCCTCACAGCCGATTACGCCTTCATACCCAGATCTTCCGCCGCCGCTGGGCAACGTGGTGGCCGAATATCGCGTAGCAGCCTGCACCGCACTGGCCTACCCCGTCAAAGCAGGTCAGTACATTCAAATTATTGATGTCGAAGGCTCTCAGTGCTCAGACTTTCTCTCCTTTGCCGGGGAGGGCTACCAGGAAGAACTCGACGGCACCGTGACCCGCACCCTCAACGGCAGAGCCATGCCCCAGGCGGGGCTGCACGGTAAGTACTTTTCGCAGTTCATGAACCCGCTGGTCGAGGTGGTGCAGGATACGTGCGATCGCCACGACAGCTTTATGCTGGCCTGCACCGCTCGTTACTACGAGGAGGCCGGATATCCGGGCCATATTAGCTGTAGCGACAACTTCAATCAGGTGCTGGAGCCTCACGGCATTGCGCCAAGGCCGGGGTGGCCTGCGGTGAACTTCTTCTTTAATACCGAGGTGGATGAAACGGGGACAATTGCCTCTGCCGAAGCCTGGTCTCGCCCTGGCGATTATGTTCTCCTTAAGGCTCATCAAGATTTGCTCTGCGCCAGTTCCGCTTGCCCCGACGACATCGACCCTGTTAACGGCTGGCACCCCACTGACATTCACGTGCGCATTTACGATGCCGCCGAAACGTTTCCCAAGGCGATTGGGAGGCGTGTTTCTCCAGAGCTGCCGCTGCGGCTGACTCAGGAGAGCGCCTTCACCCCAGCCATTCGCCAGCAGACGGGGCATTTAATTGAGTACGGCGGCTTTTGGGTGCCTGCCAGCTTCTCCCATCGGGGCGATCAGGCCGAATACTGGGCGCTGCGGCAGCGGGTCGCCATGATGGATCTCTCGGCCCTGCGTAAGTTTGAGGTGACCGGGCCAGATGCAGTGAACCTGCTGCAGCATGCCTTTTCTCGCAACGTTGAAAAGCTGGCAGCAGGCCAGTCTGCCTACGGCTGCCTGCTCAACCCCCACGGCGGCATCATCGACGACGGCATTGTCTTTCGCTTTAGCGACACGCACCTGCGCTATGTCGGTAACTGTGACAGCGATGCCCTGTGGCTAAAGAAGGTGGCCGATGAGCAGAGCTTTCAGGTTGCGATTCAGCCGGTTAGCGATCGCATTCACAACCTAGCCGTACAGGGCCCGCGCTCTCGCGAACTGCTTTCCGACCTAATAACGCTAAACGACGAGAGTGGCTGTAGCGCCTTAGCCGATCTGCAATACTTCCGCTTTGCTCAAGGCCACCTGGGCAAAATTCCGATTCTGATTTCCCGCACCGGGTACACAGGAGAGTTGGGCTACGAACTGTTTGTCCATCCCCAAGACGGAACGGCTTTGTGGAATCTGCTGCTTGAGGCTGGCAAAGCTTATAGCCTATCGCCACTGGGAATGCTGGCTCTTGATCGAGCGCGAATTGAGGCCGGGCTGCTGGCAGCAGGACGAGAATTTGATGACCTCACCTCTCCCTACCAGGCGGGCATTGGCTGGACAGTGGCGATGAAAACTAAGGGAGATTTCATCGGCCGCAAAGCTCTGGAGCAAATTCAGCCCCATCCGTCTAAGGTGGCCGTTGGGCTAGTGCTGGAGGGAAATGAGACTGCTTGCGGCGGGCAGTGCGTGTTTGCGGAGGGTGAACGCTGGCGGGTCGGCCACGTTACCAGCGGCACGTTCTCACCCATCTTGAATTGCAGCATCGCAATGGCTCAGGTGGTGCCAGAGTTTGCTGCGCCTGGCACGGTGGTAGAAGTTGGCTTTATGGATGGCCTAAAGCGACGGGCAAAAGCAACGGTGGGGCCACTGGCTGCCTATGACCCGACCAAGAGCCGGGTGCGAGCTTGATTATGACTTCTGCAACTGCTGCGACAGCCAGAGGGCGGCTGCGGTATTGGGTTCGGTCTCGAGTCGTTCCAGGGTTTGTTCGAGAAGTTCTACGGAGAGTCCAGGAAAAATCTGGGAAGTTTCGCTCTCCTCGTAGCTGCCACCAGCTTGAAGCTGAAAGAAAAAAACTTGCTTACCTTGCGTATTGATCACCCAATACTCCGAAATACCTAAGGCAGCGTAAATTCTTTTTTTCTCATCCATATCAAGGGCCAGCGTAGTATCGGAAATCTCGCCAACCAGGTCGGGTGCTCGTACAGAATCGAGCTTAATGTAGCGAGACTCACCCCGCCGCCACTGGGGTACTTCCTCACCTACGTAGAAAACCAAATCAGGGGCAGCGGCACGAACGCCTACTTTCTCCAATTGGCACCGGCTGATAGAGGTGTACTTCTCTGCAGGATGGGTCATAGCCCAAAGGAAAAAGAAGCCAATGAAAAGATCGCCAATGCTTGCATGATTGATGCCCTCGCCGCCCATGTCTACCCACAGCCAACCTTGGTCAAAGAAAATCCGTGCTCGCTCGAGAGTACTGTCATCTCGGAGGCGGACATACTCTTCCCAGGAGGAGGGCTGCCACTGGTGGGTCTGAAATGTTTTGCCTTGAATAGTTACGGCTGTCATGGGGCGCTTGCGCCTAGAAGACGACTGACTGAAATGGCAGTATTAGGAAATGCTAGGGGAGTCACAGCACCCTGAGAAAGGGTTTGTTGGCTCTGGTAGATCTCCCCTATAGGGGTACGAAAGAGGGTAAGGGTTTTCTTCTGCAAATCAACGACCCAGTATTCAGGAATAGAAGCGCTGGCGTAAATTGCTCTCTTTTCTTTCAGGTCTCTTGCCAGCGTGCTGTTAGAGAACTCAATAATCCAAAAGATGTCTTCAGGAGAAGGGTGGCGATCGCGATACTGAGCTTTGGGCGGACGGACGATCGCAATGTCGGGTTCAGGTTCGGAATCTGCCAGGGTGACTGGGCCATCGAGCCTGACTACTGCCTTAGATGCCAGCACCTCTTTTAAATAGTCGCTGGCCTCATCACTCAAGTAGTAATGCTCTGGTCCCTCTGGACTCATCTCAACAATATCTCCCCGCAGCAGTTCCACCCGGCGATGAGCCAAAATGCCCGCTGCAATCATGTGGTGATAATCCTCAACGCTCCATTTTGCTAGTGCCCTCACCTGCTTCCTCCAAAGAGCAGTATGGTTTCATCATAGAAGACGGTGCTGGTGCAGTAAGTTGCGGCCCGAGCATTCTCTACACAGGACAAGCCCATGAAAGTAGTCATCCTTGGTGCGAGCGGAACGATTGGTGCAGAAGTGGTGAGGGCGCTGTCAGCCCGCCATGAAATTATTCGGGTAGGGCGCTCTAGCGGAGATTACCAGGTTGACCTGATGGATAAGGCGTCGATCAAAGCGCTGTTTGAAGCAGTTGGAGACTGCGATGCGGTGGTATCGGCGGCGGGTCAGGCTAAGTTTGGGCCGCTGGAGTCGCTGACGGATGAGGACTTTGAGTTCAGCCTTTCTAACAAGCTGATGGGTCAGGTCAATCTAGTACGGGTAGGGTTGCCCTACGTTCGAGATAATGGGTCCTTCACGCTGACGACGGGGATATTGGCCCAGTCCCCAATGCCGGGAAGTGCTGCCATTAGCCTAGTGAATGCGGGCGTTGAGGGCTTTATGCGGGCAGCGGCGCTGGAGGCTCCACGGGGAATTCGGGTGAATGCGGTTTCGCCCCCCTGGGTCAGCGAAACGCTGGAGGCCATGGGGCAAGACGGTGGAGGGGGTCTGCCTGCGGCGCAGGTGGCAAAAGCGTATGTGGAAAGTGTGGAAGGGCAGCGGACGGGCGAAGTGCTCGATGCCCAACAGTTTGCCGGTTAGGCAATCTGCGTCAGGTTGGGATAGGCCAGCAGCATGTCGTCGTAGCTGAGGCTGTCTCCAGCATCTTGAGGCGACCAGAGCAGTTCGTAGATCATGAGATAGTCGGGAGAAATAGCGCCCAATCTCTGGAGAGCCGCCTGCAGGTCGCTGGCAGAATTGATCTGCGAGTTGATTAAGGGGCGATCGTCAGCAGTGCCAACGAGCAGGGTGACGACGATATAGGCTGCCGGATCGGCATTTGCCCGGGGAGTATAGGCTGTGCGACGAACGCCGCCTCCTATGTTGACCAAGGTTTCTCGGCTGACTTTGCTGCGCTCTGCGATGGAGAGCTGCTCAAAGATTTGGGTGGCCTGCTCGCGGCTGCGAACGGTTTGGGCGTCGACGCGGGCGTGGGACCAGTACTCAGGCGATCGCAAAAGGGCCAGTACGGTTTCTTGCAGTAGTTGGGCCAGTCCTTCCTGAGTTTCGACATCGGCGTGGGAGGCCATATCGGTCAGCTCGGCCTGGAGGGTGCGAGCCTGGGCCAGCAGCGCTACCTGAAGCTGGGTGATGGTGACGGTGTCGTTGTCTAGCTCATTAGCGGCGCTGTAACCACCTCCATAGCCGGAGCGACCGTACGATCGGCTGCTGCCAGACGATGTGATGAGGCCGCCCCCGAGTCTCATTAGACCAAACAGGATGGGCAACCCCGTAAATCCCAGCATTGCTAGGAAAAACAGTGTTCCCAAGCCGCCGCCAATGAAGGTGCCTCCCCCGGGATAGCCATATCCGCCGCCGTAGCCCCCACCGTAGCCGCCTGGGTAGGGAGCCGGAACAACGATCGGGCCTGGGCGGCGAGGGTAGTACCCACCGCCGTAGTCGTTGTAGTACCCGCCGCCGCCACCGTAGCTACCGCCGCCCGGAAGGCTTCTGGGCAGGCCCTCGCTGGGTAGAGAGGAGGGTGGCGCTGAACGACGGAAACTGCCGCCACGGGCGCGCCCGCCAGATGACGCTAGGAGTGGAGCGTCTTCACTGAGAGCGCTCTGCTGCTCCTGCTGTATCTCAGTGGCTTTAGCTGGCTTTGTAAAGGAGAGGCCGAGACTGGTCAGCGCCAGCAGCAGAATGGCAAGGAAATGAATTTTGTGGTGGTGCCCAGGCTGTTTTAGGGAAG
>DATNQE010000647.1:0-2604 GCA_036702895.1 Trichocoleus sp.
ATGACCAGTTCACTCTCGTACCCCGGCATTCCCGCCGGAATGGGCTCCACGTACGAATCGATTGGGGAGTGGCGCTGCACAGCCTTGCAGAACGCAATGAGTTTTTCTGGGCTGCCCAACTGCACCGCCTGAATGACGTCGCGCTGCGGGGCATCAGCCGGTGGGTTAACCGGGTAGCCGAGTCGGTCAAATGTTGAGGCAATTAGATAATTACCTTTCATCGCCTCCCCTACCATTTGGGGAGCCAAAAACAAACCCTGGAAAAATAGGCGATTTTGGTTCAGGCTAGCGCCGCCGCTGCTGCCAATACCGGGGGCTGTCAGCCGACAGGTCGCCGCTTCTACCAAATCGGCCCGTCCAGCCACATACCCACCTGTGGTAGCAATAGTGCCGCCCGCATTTTTGATTAGCGATCCGGCCATGAGGTCGACCCCTACCGCTGTTGGCTCCTTGTCCTCTACAAACTCCCCGTAGCAGTTGTCCACAAAGCAGACGGTGGCGGGGTTTTGCTGCTTTACCAGATAGACAATTTTTTCGATGTCGGCAATGGTTAAGCTAGGGCGCCAACTGTAGCCGCAAGATCGCTGAATGAGCACGAGTTTAGTCTCGGGCTGCACGGCGGTTGCTAGAGCCGCCCAGTCAACCGTGCCCGCAGCGGTTAGCTCTAGCTGCCGGTAGGTAATGCCAAATTCTCGCAGAGAGCCCTGCCCCGACTCGCGCAGGCCAATCACCTCCTCCATGGTGTCGTAGGGGGCTCCCGCAACCGCCAACATTTCATCCCCTGGGCGCAGGACACCAAAAAGGGCACAGGCGATAGCATGGGTGCCGGAGACGAACTGCACCCTGACGGCGGCCGCTTCGGCCCCCACGACGGCTGCAAAAACTTGATCGAGCGTTTGGCGGCCCAAATCGCCGTGTCCGTACCCCGAAACACTGGCGAAATGATGGCTACCGACTCTAAACTGCCGAAAAGCCGCAAGGACTCGCTCCAGGTTTTTCTTGACCTGAAGGTCAATTCCATAAAAAATCTGAGTTAGTGTTTGTTCTGATAAGTTAAGCGCGTTCAAATTATCTGTTTTCAAATTTTTCATAGGGCGAGGTTCGCGGCTTTCAAGCGCGGATTTTATTGTCGCTCGAAATTCGCCCTCTTCTGTCCACAAGCTGAGATCTTTTCATGACTGTTGCTACTGCTATTCGTCCTCCCATTAAATGGTCCACCGCCATATTCATGGTGGTCATTCATACCGGGGCGCTCTTTGCCCTGTTGCCCAGCAACTTTAGCTGGACAGCAGTGGGATTAGCCCTATTTCTGCATTGGTTCACTGGCTGCTTGGGCATCACTTTAGGCTGGCACCGGCTGATTGCCCACCGCAGCTTTCAGGTGCCTAGATGGCTGGAATATTTTTTCGTTTTTTGCGGCACTCTGGCCTGCCAGCACGGCCCTATTGATTGGATAGGGCTGCATCGCCACCACCATGCCTACTCCGATAAGCCCAACGACCACCACGATTCCAACAAAGGCTTTTGGTGGAGCCACATGGGCTGGCTGCTGCGGGAAGTGCCTGCAACAGAAGACGTCCCCCGCTTTACTCGCGATATTGCAAACGACCCGGTATACCTTTTCTTCAATAAATACTTCTTTGGTTTGCAGGTGCTCCTAGGGGTGGCGCTGTACGCCCTTGGCGGTTGGTCTTTTGTGGTGTGGGGGATTTTTGTCCGTCTGGTGGTGGTCTATCACTGCACCTGGTTTGTCAACAGCGCAACCCATAAGTTTGGCTACCGCAGCTACGAGACGACAGACAAATCTACCAACTGCTGGTGGGTGGCTCTAGTGACCTACGGCGAGGGCTGGCACAATAACCACCACGCATTTCAATACTCTGCTCGTCACGGGCTCAAGTGGTGGGAAATTGACATCACCTGGATGACTATCTGGCTCCTGCAGCGGCTGGGTCTGGCCCGCAAGGTCAAGCTAGTTGAAAGTTCTCAGGGCTAGTATCTGGTTACTGTCTCGCTGCCTTATCCCTGTTCTGGAGCAGCCCAGGCTGCTTCGGAACAGGGATTTTTCGTGGATTGTTGTTCGCGTAGAATACAGGCCCCTCGGGTCTAATGCCACAGCGGGGTCAAGAGCAGCAGCTAGATGCCCTGAATAACGTGCTTAACGGTCATCAGCGCTTCTAGCCCAATAAAGCCGCTGCCTCGCCAGCGCTGGGAAGTCATGCCGAGTGCGATCGCAGACGCCTGCGTAGGGTTACGCGAAAACCGAGGGGACGAATTGATATAAACAGCGGCGCTCTGCACCGCCTGGGTGAAGCGGTACGCCTCCCGGTACGATTCGGTTGCCAGGCAGTCAGCGTGACCGCTGCTGTGGCGGTTGATGAGTCGAGCTGCCGTCTCTAGGTTATCCACACGCCGCAGGGCGACGGTCTTTTCTAGATAGGGTTGGTCCCACTCGCTAGCATCCACCGGCAGCAGGTCGGGCAGTGTCTCTAGAACCGAGCTATCGGCCCGCAGCTGGAAGCCCTGCTCCCACAGCAAGCGGCAGAGCTGAGTGACCGATGAGGGGCTGTGCCCTTCGTGAATCAGGACTTTTTCGATGGCGTT
>DATNQE010000648.1:0-2264 GCA_036702895.1 Trichocoleus sp.
CTTAAGCAATTTACTGACCCCTACGCTGTGCTCGGGGTTTCTTTAGCCGCCGATGAACGCCGCATCCTCAAGCGCTATCGGCAAGTTGCTAAGCTGCTGCACCCTGACGTTCATGCTGGTCAAAACAATGACCTGGCCGAATTTTCCAGTCAAGTCCTCAGTCGTCTGGTCAACCCTGCGTATCAGCGGTTAAAGGTTGATAAAGGCCGTAACGAAACCTTAGCTACTCTGCGGTTTAAGGTGCGGCGGCTGAGCCGGGAAGACACTCTAAAAGCGACCTTCGAGCCCTCGCAAAATCTGCTTCAGGTGCCCGAACCCGAAGTCGATATTTTTTACGAGCAGGCGTTGCTCACCCTGAGCGCCGATCAGTACGAAACCCCAGAGGCGTTTGATGCTGTCACTCGGCAAATTGGTGAGCTAAATCTCATTTACCTGCGTCGCAAGATGGGCGACCCGGTCATTCGAGAAAAGCGCACCGGACTGGTGGCCGCCTCCCAGGTAAACTCACCTTCGGTGCCAACCGCTGCCCCGGATGTTCCCAGCATCAATTACGCCGAGCGTCATAGCCGGCGGGCTCAGGAGTATTTGAAAAACCGCAACTTCGCCGCTGCCATCCAGGAGCTAAAGGATGCGGTCAAAATCGACCCCAAAAACAGTAGTTACCACTGCCTGCTAGGTCAGGCCTATCTGCTCAACAAGCTGCCCGGCATGGCTAAAGTTCACCTGAAGCAGGCGCTTAAGCTCAACCCCCACAACGAAGTTGCCCTCAAGTACGCCCGCCAGCTGCAGATTGACGGCGATATCAACGAACAGTCTGCTCCCGGTAAACCCTCTCAAAATAGCCGGAGTCAAGCAAACCAGGGCAACCAGGGCAAGGAAAAACGAAAGGGACTATTCGGTGGGCTCTTCTCCAGGCATTAGACTGAGCTAAAAACTTCTGGCAGGGCTCCACATCTGCCCCTACCCACCCGAAAATTCTTTCTGGTGTAGGGTTTTCTCTCCTTGGCCAAAACGCCTGAAATTTATACGCTAATAGATACTGCAAGGTCGGCACATTGGCTTCACAATTAGCAGTTAGTCCCTATTGAGCACTCTGTGAGCTGCTTAGCTGAACTAGAAGAGGGAAGCCTTCTGCAAAGGTGAAGAACGACCTCAAGGGGCATCACAAACCAACCCTGATCGTTTAAAAACTGATAGAGAAATGGGATTCTTTGATTCTGAACTGGTTCAAAAAGAAGCCATGCAGCTGTTTCAGGACTATCAATCCCTGATGCAGCTAGGGAGCGGCTACGGTAAATTTGATCGAGAAGGGAAAAAGCTATTTATTGAGCAGATGGAAGCGATTATGGACCGCTACCGCATCTTTATGAAGCGGTTTGAGCTGTCAGAAGATTTCTCTGCCCAAATGACCATGGAGCAGCTCAAAACTCAGCTCGGCCAGTTTGGCATGACCCCTGACAAAATGTTTGAGCAGATGCACTACACCCTAGAGCGGATGAAGTCGGAGATAGACCGCTAGAGGCTGGATTTAGGGGTGTGGGTATACGGCTCAGGATAGGCCCAAACTTAGAAAGCGCAGTCTTCATTGAGCGCATACCCATGCGCCCAATGAAGACCTCCAGGGAAGTATTGCCGTCCCTATCCGTGCCTAGGGCCGTACGAAGTCAGATGGAGGCCGGAAGTTTTCTACAGGTTCGTTGGCGAGGGCTTGCTGCATGAAATCGCGCCAAACTGGAGCTACAAAGCCGCCGCCCGTTGCCCCAACACCCAGCGGGCTGTAGTTGTCGTTGCCCACCCAAATGGCTGTTGCTAGCTGAGGCACATAGCCAACGAACCAAATGTCTCGCTGGGAGTCGGTGGTACCGGTCTTGCCTGCGGCCGGTCGGCCCAGCTGAGCTGAGGTACCCGTACCGCGAGCAATAACACCCTGCAGCACGTCAGTTAGGGCTGCGGTGGCCCAGGGGTCTAACACCAGCTGGGGCCGAGGAGTGTTATCTAAAATGACATTGCCGCTGCTGTCGGTTACCTGCACGATGAAAGTCGGCGGCGAATGCCAGCCGTTGCTGGCAAAGGTGGCATAGGCTCCTGCCATTTCGAGTGGGGTGAGATCAACGGCCCCCAGCGGCAGAGAGATTACAGGCTCCATAGGGCTCTTAATGCCCAAGGTGCGACACAGCTCAATGATTTGATTGATGCCGACAGCCTGTCCCAACCGAATGGCGGGCACGTTGCGAGAAACTTCCAGCGCCCGACGGATGGGTATG
>DATNQE010000662.1:0-7022 GCA_036702895.1 Trichocoleus sp.
AAACTGCCTGCGTTTTGGTAGGCGGCGTTGAGGCGGTAGCGGACTGAACCATCTGCCGTCAGTGGGCCGGTGAGATCTACAGTCGGGCGGTAAAAGGCGTAGCTTCCGGCAGTAAAGCCCAGTTCGTAGGCAGGGTAGGCCAGGGGCTGCTCGGTCACCACGTTGATGATGCCGCCGGGCTGTACTTGCCCAAACAGCACGGAAGCTGGCCCCCGCAGCACCTCAATTCGTTCGACGTTGGCGACCTCAGAAATGCTGTAAAAGTCGTTGTCGCGGAAGCCGTTGCGGAAGTTGCCGTCTTGGGTAAAGCCGCGAATGACAAACGACCCGGCCTCAGTGCCGCCGTAGTTGCCCCATTTGGAGACGCCTGCGACGTTTTGCAGCGCATCTTGAACTCGCAGGGTCTGCTGATCTTCTAGGACGGCCTGGGGTACGACCTGAATCGATTGGGGAATGTCGCGCAGGGGTGTTTCTGTGCGGGTTGCCGTCACGGCTGTGTTGGGGCTGTAGTCATCGTCTCGCCCACCCGTAACGCTGACCTGAATCGCCTCTTGCTCGGCACTGGCTGCCGCAGTGCCCGGTGTGATGGCTAGAGTGATGCCGTTGCCAGTGACGTTGACGGCTGTTTGGGGCGGAGCATCGGTACCGGTAATGGCGATTTGCACCGTATCGCCCAGGGCTGAAACATCCACATAGGCGATCCCCTCGGCTGGGCTAGCGGCCTGCACAGAGTCTCCCTCAGCCAGATCGAGGGCCGCATTGGGAATTTCGATTAGGAGGGCATTGCCCACTGTGCTGGTGCTGGTAGCCGGCAAAGGCCGATCGGCAGCTAGCACAATGTCTAGCCCGGTGGCCGTCGCATTGATCTGCACATCGGTAATGACAACAGTGTTAGCTGAGATCTGGGCCAGCCAGTCTTCAACCGTTGTGGCAGCCTCTTCATCTAGACGTTCGGGCAGCACTGTCTGCGCCCGGGCAGGCGCGGATGGGAGAGCAAGTGCGATCGCAACTGCCCCCAACAGACCAAACTTTAACCACAGCCAACTCATTGCCTTACCTCCACACACACAAAACCTGCTCAGGCCAAAGAAAAGCAGCCCAATTAGGAATGATTTTCAGTAACAAGAGCATAGGAGGCTGCCCCAGCCGCATTTTGCCCCAGCGGGATTTTGTTTTGCCCCAGCGGGATTTTTTGCCCGGGAGGGTTAGCCCCGCAGACTACGGCGGTAGTCTCTAGGCGTTAGGCCATAGGTGCGCTTAAAGGCATCGCAGAAGCGGCTTTGGCTGGTGTAGCCCACCGCTTGAGCGACCCCAGCCACGCTCATAGCCTCGTCTGCCAGAAACTGCTTGGCCTGCATCATGCGGTGCGATCGCAAACAGCCAAATACCGTGGTGCCAAACACCTGCTGAAAGCCCAATTTGAGCTTGTACTCATTCAGCCCCACTTGCCGCGCCAGCTCTGCAATTGAGGGGGGCTGGTGGGCCTGGAGCAAAATGCTTTTAGCCTGATGCAGGCGCTCTACGTCGTCTCTGCGTAGCACCTTAGGGTTTGGGTCCGAAGGGGTTTCGCTGGGCCACTGTACAAGCTGCAAAGATAGAAGCTCTAAAACGCGGCTTTCTAAATACATGCGCTTAACCAGGCCACTGTAGGAGCAGTTCAAAATCTGCTGCAGACACTGCCTCATCTGCGGGGTCAAAGCGCCTAAAGCCTGGTAAAACCGCGCCTGAGATCCCTGCTCCAAAACTTGCTGTAGGGCGTTGGGCAAGGACTCTGTGGGAACGCCAAACGAGCGCAGGAAATCAGGGCTGTAGCAAATCTTCAGGAGCTGCAGTCTCTGCCTGGCCGCATTGCACTCGATTTCATCCAGGTTCGGCAGGTAGAACAGGTAGTGCTGGCCCGACTGCTCCTGATAGTCCTCTAAGTCACCCCAGCCGGGTGTGAGCACTCGATGGTGGCCGGACAGATAAAACTTAGCGGTAATCGGTTCGGCCTCGGTGTGGTGTACTTGGAGGTTCAAGGTTTCCTGATAGGCATTGTCGTAGTACTCAACCCATAGCCCCGGCCGCAGCTGAATTCGCCAGAAGAAGGCGTGGCTGAAGCGATGCCGACAGCGGCCAATATATTCAAAGCCATCGACATCAAAAGCCACCTCATGCGGCTTTATAGAGGCTTGCCATTCGGCTTCAAACTCTGCTCGGGACGTAACGGCGACAGCGGGCATACTACTTACTAAGAAAAATTCCCATCTAATGTGATATGTGACTTAATTGACCTGCCCTTGAGGAAGCAGTCAACATCCCAATTCCTCCTACAGAAAAGGGTTTTCAGGGGCTTGCGATGCTTGTCTTGATGACAGCGAAGCAAGGGCTGTGAAAGTGCTTAAATCACCGAACAGCGGCTGCGGCTGATGGGAATGCACAGCGGTGTGCCTGCTACGGGGTCTGGCATGACCTTGCTTTCTAGATTAAAGACCTGTTTTACCAGGGTCTCAGTCATGATTTCGGCAGGGGTACCTTGGGCATAGACCTTGCCTTGTCGCAGAGCAATTAGGTGATCTGCGTAACGACAGGCTAAGTTCAAGTCGTGCAGCACCATGATGATGGTTTTGCCTCGGGTGCGATTGAGATCGGCTAGCAAATCGAGTACCTCGATCTGGTGGGCCAGATCGAGATAAGTTGTTGGTTCATCCAGCAGGAGTGTTTCGGTGTCTTGAGCCAAGGCCATGGCAATCCAGGCTCGCTGCCGCTGACCACCCGAGAGCGTATCGATAGGACGGTTGGCAAAGTCGAGCAGATGGGTCGTGGCAATCGCCTCCTCCACCTTCAGCTCATCTTGCTTTGACCACTGCTGCAGCCAGTTTTGGTGAGGATAGCGGCCCTGAGCTACCAGCTCTCTCACCGTTAACCCTTCTGGCGCACTGGGACTTTGGGGCAAGATGCCCAGCCGCTTGGCGAGGTCTTTGGTGGGCAGATGTGCGATCGCATCTCCCTCCAAATACACTGTGCCCCCTTTGGGTTTCAAGAGCCTCGCTAACCCCCTGAGCAGAGTTGATTTACCACAGCCGTTGGGGCCAACCAACGTTGTGATTTTGCCGTGGGGAATTGCTAGATCTAGCCCCTCAATAATGATGTTGCCCTCGTAGGCAAGGGTAAGCTTTCGGGTAGTTAGGGCAGCCTGGGACGCAACGTCGAGCTTCATAGTTAAGGGTGGTAGTTAGCAGTAAGGGGCTCTTGAAAAGCCTTCATCGTGGAACTAGCGAGAAGAGACTCAGCTAAAGTCGCGCAGCATTTTTCGGATCTCAAGGTTGTGCATTTCCTCTTGGCCGATCTTGGTGCGAGCGTATTCTTCCAGGTAAATGCTGGCGTTTTCCACCACGCCCAGCAGGTCCTTATACATCGAGAGCGCTTTTTGCTCGTGGTTCAGGCTCTCTTGCAGCAGATCCAAAATCGAGTGGCGGTTGGTTTCCTCAATGGCGGCAATGCGCTGACTGGGGTGCCCTTCTAAGCCAGTAATGATCTCACCAGCTTCCTGAGCATGGAGCAAAGACTCAGCCGCCTGAGCTTTGAAGAAGTCTACGATCGGAATGCGGTTAGGTCCAATCACCATGAGGGAGTAGTGCGTGTAGCGAACGACGCCTGCCAGTTCAAACTCCATGATTTGGTTCAGGAGTTCAATGGTTTTTGGGGTATTGAGGTCTTGCATAGTCGTGTCAGAAAGAAACGTGCTTAAAACGTGTGGCCTCAACCTGATTGGCAATACCCATGGTCTCTACCGAGTAGAATCGCGATACAACAACCACAGGAAGTAGGGCGCACCGATGATGGCAGTAATCACGCCGCAGGGCAGCTCAATCGGGGCGAATACAAGCCGTCCGGCCAGGTCTGCCAGCTCGACAATGCACGCCCCCAGCAGCGCCGAGACCGGCAGCAGCCCCGCGTGAGAAGGGCCGACCAGCTGCCGCCCCAGGTGGGGAGCCATCAGGCCGACAAAGCCAACGGCACCTGCGGTTGCAACCGAGCTTCCGGCCAGCGCCACCGCACACAGCAGCAGCAGACTGCGATGTCGCTCGACTGGGCTGCCCAGCCCTTGAGCTAATCCATCGCCCAAGCTGAGCGTATCTAAATCACGAGCCAGCAGCAGGGAGAGCGGCAAAAAGACGCCCACCCAGGGCAATAGCGCCCGAAGATGCTCCCAACCGCGGCCATAGATGCTGCCCGTCAGCCACACCAGCGCCTGACTCACCGCATTGATCTCGCCAAAGGTGACCATCAAGCTGGTCAGGGCAGCGGTCATTGCTGTCAGACCAATGCCCACCAAAATCAGACGCACGGGTGAGCTGCCCCCATTCCAAGCCAGCAGGTAAATTGCGATCGCAGCCCCCAGCCCGCCCGCAAAGGCCGCTATCGGTAGCCACATCGTCGAAATACCGGGAAGCAGCACAATGATTGCCACCGCTATCAAATTCGCACCGGAGTTAATGCCGATAATCTCAGGGGCCGCCAGCGGGTTGCGCGTAATGCCTTGCAAAATTGCCCCTGCAACTGCCAGCCCAACGCCTACCAGCAGCGCCACCAGGGCCCTGGGTAGCCGCAGCGTATGAATCACAAAGGTGTAGTCGGCGTTGGCAGGTACTCCCAACAAAGTCTTGATGACCTCTAGGGGCGGAATGGGGTATTCCCCCTGGCTCAGATTCAGCACCAAAGCCCCTAGCGCTACCAGCACCAGCGCTGTTAACACGGCAGGCATGCGCCGATCTACCCGAAAAGAGATCGGGAAACGGCGAGGACGAATCGAGTGCCAAGGTTTGGTAAGAGACATGGGCAGGAGCAGTAGGGTAAGCACGGTCCACCAAAGGCAAACCGCCAGGAGAGGGAGAAGAGAGGAGCGGTAATGGGGTCAAAGTAGGGTCGGGTGTGGCGAATGTTGGGGATGAGACCCCCCTACCGCTTAATCCGTGATCTCGCCAGATAAATGAAGAACGGTGCCCCTATCAAAGCCGTCATAATGCCCACAGGCAGCTCCTGCGGGCGAATCACCAGCCTCGCCACCAAATCCGCTAAAGACAGCAAAATGCCGCCAGCAAGCATGGAGTAGGGCAAAATCCAGCGGTAATCCACGCCGACCCCGAAGCGCACCACATGGGGAATTACCAGTCCCACAAACACCACTGGCCCGGCCAGGGCAATAGCGCTACCAGCGAGCAGCACCACCACAATGGCGGCCCCCAGTTTTACCCAAGCCGTTTGTAGGCCCAGGCCTTGAGCCACATCATCGCCCAGAGAAAGCAGGGTTAGCTGACGACTGAGCACCAGCGATCCAGCCAGCCCCACGGCAATGTAGGGCAGGATGTGCAGCATCGTCGCCAACTCTTGCCCGGCCAGCGAACCCGCTAGCCAAAAGCGAATTTCATCTAGGGTGCGCTGGTTGAGAATGAGAATGCCGTACATCAGGGAGTCGAACAGGTAGGCCAGAGCAGAGCCCGCAATTACCAGCTTGAGCGGCGTTAGTCCGCTGCGGCCCATCGAGCCCAGCCAATAGACCATGACAGCTGCGATCGCAGCCCCGCCAAAAGCAAACCACACATTGCTGCTGCTGACTCCTAAGAAAATCGTCAGCACCATCGCCAGCGCGGCTCCGGCATTGATCCCTAGCACATCAGGTGCTGCCAGAGCATTGCGATATATCCCTTGGGTGATGGCTCCTGCCACCGCCAGAGCCGCGCCCACAACCACCGCCAAGATGGCTCTGGGCATCCGCACCGTGCGAATAATCAGGTGCTCAGTGGAGCCATCGAACTGAAAAATGGCTTGCCACACCGTTCGTGAGTTAATGTCAGCCGCTCCCAGAAGAACACTGGCCATAAAGCAAGCACAGAGAGCACCCGTCAAAACACCCAGCCCCGCAAGCAGCAGGGCTGGGGATCTAGACAGTTGAGAGCGTGGCTGTGAAAGAGAATTCGTCATGTTCCCTGCGTGCTTACCAACCTCTAAGCCTTAAACCCTAAATCCTAATCCGGCTGCCGGGTTGCGATCCCCAGCGTGGCCCCTTCAATGACTCGCAGCTGATCCATCACCGCAATCACCTGGCCGTGATCAACGGCTTCATCTGCGTTGATCACAATCACAGACTCTTGCGTATCAGCCATCAATTTGCGAACATCGGCCTGCAGCGCGTCTAGGGTCGTGGCGTCACGATTGAGCGAGATTTTTCCCGCCTCATCTAGTGTCACTGTGATACGAGTACGATTCTGCATCTCAGCACTGGCTGCTTTAGGCAGGTTCACCGGCAGCGATTCTGAGCGAGTCAGGAACAAGCTCGACATAATGAAAAACGTCAGGATGGCAAAGATGACGTCAATCATCGGCACGATATTGAGCTCAAACTCTTCTTCCGGCTCTTCAGGGAGATACATAAGCTTCCTCCTTCAGCTGCTGCCGACGTTCGTAATGAGACTCGTAAAGAATCTCAAGCTGACCGCCATACTCTTGAATTAGAGCGACCTGACGCTTGTAAAGCCCCTTGAAAAGGTTGGCAAATAGCAGGGTGAAGATAGCCACTACGAGCCCTGCTGCTGTAGACACCAACGCTTCAGAAATACCGCCAGTAACAGCGGCGGCATTGGCGCTGACATCCCCAATTTGCAAAGCGCTGAAGGAGGCAATCAAACCTAGAACGGTCCCCAGCAAACCGAGAAGTGGTGACAGCGTTACCACCGTTGCAAAGATGGTGTTAAATCGACGCAAATGCGGCAGTTCTGCCTGCATGGCGCTCATCAAGGCTAGGTGAAACTGGCTCGGCTTGGCCCCTTCGATTTCTAGAGCTTCAAGAAAAATTCGAGCAACGGGCAAGTTGGCATTTTGACGTAGTTTTGGAAAGACATCCACCGGACTTTGCCGATAGGTTCTCAAGATGTCTTGCATGATGCGACGCTGACGGCGGTTCAAGCGAACCCAAAACACCAGCCGTTCCGCAATCAACGCCACCACCAGAATTGAAAAAGCCAGCAGCGGCCACATCACAA
>DATNQE010000685.1:0-2033 GCA_036702895.1 Trichocoleus sp.
CTAGCCACACAACTTTTGAAAAGCCAAGAGCCCTTAGAGTTTCAGGAACTGGGAAGGGTAGCAACAGCTGCAGTTGGGCTGCCGCGATTTGGGCAACAGCTGTTGGCAACAGCTGTAAGACTTGCTGCCAAGGTTCCAACAACAATGTTCTTGGAATAGGCCTACCTGAAACCCCTGAGGCAGAACTGTAAAAAGTAAAACTTTGCGCTGCTTTAACGTCCGAGAAAGCCGAGGGGGTACCCTTGGCTAACGGGCTCGCCCCACAGCAGTAGCGGCCTGCATCGCCTTCTCTCCTGGCTTCAGGTTCTGCCCTTCCCCTCGATTGAGCTGCTCCATGACGAAACATCCTTCTTCTGCTTGGGTTCTTGCTGCTTTGGCAGCCCTAGGCGCTCTAAGCACAGGGCTTGTCCCACTGCCGGTCTGGGCGTTGCCCTCAAACCAGGGGCAGGGACAACGGCAGGCCGACCGAGTCTTAGGCGTTGCCGGCCTGGGGCAGCTGGGGCAAGCGATTGCCCAGCTGCCGCTAGCGATAGAGCCTCTCTGGGCTCAAAGCGGCGCTAGCAGTGCCCCTGCAACACTGCCCGCTACTGCAGCACCCGGAGCGCCGTCTCCCGGATCCCTACCCAGCCCTGGGCCGCTGCCGCGCAATGGCCCAACGCTGGACCCGGCGGAACAGGTGGCGCCGACAGTGCTGGATTTAGGCGGTCACAATCGACCGATTAGCCCAGTGCTGGCACTCGCGATGCAGCAGGAGCTCAACAATTTGATGGGCCGCTTTGAGAGCGCTCTGTTGATGGCTGATTCTGCAACGCTATCGACGGAGGTGAGTTTAGCCGCCGCCAAGTCAAGCGGGTCCGAAAGCACCGGCAGCCCAGCCCTCCATCCAGCTTTAGTGGCAGCTCGCCAACTTCAGGCAGAGTGGAGCAGTTTAATTGAGCGGGGAGACTATGCGATCGCACGCCAGCGCTGGCAGGCTGTTCGCCAAAGCCTCTGGGACAACTTCCCCACCGACCGGCCTGCTGCCCAGGCTGAAATCCGCGCTATCTGGCTCGATCGGGGCACGTTAGTCGCGGCCCGCAATCCGGCAGGGCTGGCCCAGGTATTCGACCGCCTAGCAGCAGCGGGCGTTAACACGGTTTTTATTGAGACCGTCAACGCCGGCTACCCCATCTACCCCAGTCGAGTCGCGCCTTACCGCAACCCCCTGATTCAGGGCTGGGATCCGCTGAAGGAGGCCGTTGATCTGGCCCATGCTCGAGGCATGACTGCCCATGCCTGGATCTGGACCTTTGCGGCTGGAAACGAGAGACACAACACACTGCTGCGGCTGCCGCTGGACTATCCCGGCCCGCTGCTGAGCCTTCACCCGGATTGGGCGGGCTATGACAACCAGGGCAACGTAGTACCACCGGGGCAGACCAAACCCTTTCTCGATCCGGCCAACCAGGAGGTGCGCAGCTACTTGCTGCGGCTGATCTCCGAGATCATTACTCAGTACGACGTGGATGGGCTGCAGCTCGACTACATTCGCTACCCCTTCCAAGATCCGGGGGCAGGCCGCTCCTATGGCTACGGCACCGCTGCCCGTTGGCGCTTTCGGACGATGACTGGAGTTGATCCGCTGCAGTTAGCCACCTGGCCTGGCCCCTCTGCGCCGGAAGCCGACCGCCGCTGGCACCGCCAGATGTGGGACCGCTGGACAGAGTTCCGCGTTCAGCAGGTCACCTCCTTTGTGCAGGAGGTGTCGTTGCTGGCGCGGCGGCAGCGCCCTGATCTGATTCTGTCAACCGCCGTTTTTGCCCGACCCGAAACCGAACGTCTGCAGAAAATCCAGCAGGATTGGGGCACCTGGGCCCGGCAAGGCTACGTAGACTGGGTGGTGCTGATGAGCTACGCCGAGGATACCAACCGCTTTGAGCAACTCGTCAAGCCGTGGCTAACCGACCCTAGCCTAAGCCGAGCCCTCATCATTCCGGGAATTCGGCTGCTGAATCTGCCCCAGCCCGCCGCCCTTGACCAAATTCTGGCAGTTC
>DATNQE010000703.1:0-2693 GCA_036702895.1 Trichocoleus sp.
ACTGGCCCCTCGACTTCCGCGGCATTGGTCGCTACGCGCCTTTGGTGGGGCTGGGCCTGGGGGCGCTGCTGGCGCTGGTGGATAGTGCCCTAGCGGCCGTGGCAATGCCTGTTCTGACGCGAAGTGCTGTCGTCGTAGCGTTGGGGTTGGCTGTTACTGGCGGCCTGCATTTAGACGGGGCGATGGACACCGCAGATGGGTTGGCAGTGCAGGACCCAGAGCGGCGACTAGAGGTGATGGCCGACAGCCGTACGGGGGCGTTTGGGGCGATGGCAGCAGCCGTTATTTTGGGCCTCAAGACGCTGGCTCTGGCAGATATTTCCCAGGGGCGCTGGCTGGCGCTTTTAGCCGTAGCGGGCTGGGGGCGCTGGGGGCAGGTCGTCGCAATTGCCTGCTACCCCTATCTGCGGCCCACTGGCAAAGGCGCTTTTCACAAAGCTCACAGCCGCTTTCTATGGGATTTGCTGCCAGGAGGGCTAGCGCTGCTGGCCGTCAGCGGGCTGTACTGGGTTCTCAGTCCACAGGGATGGCGGGCGGCACTGGTGGTCGGACTGGGAGGGCTTGCGATCGCAACGCTGACTGGCGCCTGGTTTAATCGGCAGCTAGGAGGACATACCGGCGATACCTACGGCGCCGTTGTGGAGTGGACTGAAGCTCTAATGCTGTGTCTGCTAACAGTCCTGTGAGCCTGAGGCAGTCTGCTAGATACCTCGAAGCAGCGTTTGGGCGCGTTAATTCGGCACGATCTCAGTAACGACTCGCCCCCCGCTGACTACAACCGTCTGCTCTTTGATCTGACCCACTGCTCTAGGGCCAACAACGCGCACGGCTGGGTCGCCCTGCTGGTAGTTCACATCGCCCTCTGCCAGCACGGTCTGATCCTCCACATTCCAGGTTAGGCGGTTAGCGGTGAGCTGGGACTGGTTGCGATCGCCCTGGGCCCTCACGTTTTGATTGAGGTAGACCCGCTGCTGCCCCAGATCAATTTGGCCCTGGGCCGCCGTGACCACAACCCGCTCTCGAGGCTGGACCAATCGCACTGGGGCATCAATCCGCACGGTTTGTTTGCCTACGTCCCAGACGGCCACGTCGCTGTTGCCCTGCAGCGGCATCTGCAGGAGCTGCAGAGTGACATCTTGGTTGAGGGTGACGAGCTTACGGGCCAGGTCTGCGTTACCGCGGCGGCCGGTCACCACGTCTGTAACTGAGTTGGCCTTGAACTGTTCAACCCGTAGAGGCTGGTCGGTTTCCACTCGCTCCTGCTTCCAGAGCCAGACTAGCTTGTCGGTCTGCATCTTCAGCCAGGGTTCGGTTTTGGGGTCTTTAACGACGGTGGTGGCAACAACACTACCCTCTAGCTCCATCCGGTTTTGGCGGTTGTAGACCCGCGCCTCACGGGCGGCGGCTCGCAGCTGAGGATGGTTGCCGGTAATGCGATCGCGCACGATCAGCACGTCATCATCAGGGCGCCACTCCAGTTCATTGCCGCGCAGCACCGAGTTGTTTTGGACTCCGGTAGCGACAATGTTGCCTCGCAGAAAAACAATCTGGCCGTTCTCGCGAATTTCTCCTTGATCCGCTTTTACCCGGTAGATAATCTCGCCGTCCTGAAACAGCTCCCCATCAGGCCGTTTAATTTGAGCCACTTCTCGGTCAGGGCTGTAGGTTACTTCTTCCCCTTTGACCCGCCAGAGCAGCTGTCCGTTCTCATCGGGCTGTTCGAGGGTGACATCCCGCAGGGTCAGACCGACTTCGCCAGGATCAATGCTTTCCTGCCCCTCTCCCGACCCTTGTCCTGGGAACCGACTGAGCTGGCAGGCCCGAATGCTGCCCATAATGACTGCTAGCGTTAGCAGGAGTCCGGCTAGCCGATACCACTTCGCCATGGTTTCCCCCATAGTTTCCAGCCGATCCCGGCCCAGCCGATCCTAGCTGATTTTGGCTGCTATGAAGGACTTCGATCTGCCCCGGCGGTCGACCTAAAGCGCCTCTACGGATTCCCCTAAAGAACTTCCCCTAGAAGGTTTCCCCTAAAGAGCCTCCTTAGAGATCGTCTTCCTCTAGATCCCCCGGAATGCCCAAGCTCGATAGAGGCCGATAGGTGTAGTTGCTGGGGTTACGGGGTGTCTTTTTAATATCTTCCTTTATGCCCTCTAGATCGACGTAGCGGTCAGAGACGTTGATGAGGCTATCGCTGGTCATGGAACGCAGGCTGACTACCTCAATGCGCGCTCCTCGGTAGCTGGCAGCATCGGCAGCATAGGCGAGGTCACCATCGCCACTGACCAGTACAGCGGTGTCGTAATACTCGACCAGCGCCATCATGTCTACGGCAATTTCCACATCCAGGTTGGCTTTTTTAGAGCCATCGGGCAGCTGTACTAAGTCTTTGGCAATGACCCGGTAGCCGTTGCGCCGCATCCAGAGCAGAAATCCCTGCTGCTTCTCGTTTGTCCGGTCAACCCCGGTGTAAAAGAAGGAGCGAAACAGGCGGGAACCAGAAGTGAGCTTGCACAGCAACTTGGTGTAATCAATCTCAATTCCCAGCTGTAAAGCGGCATAGAAGAGATTAGAGCCATCAATAAAAATGGCAACCCGGCCTCGATTGTCGAGCACTTGTTCGGGCGTAAATAGGGTGTCCTCACTCAAGACGGAATGGTGGTTAAGCATGTTTTTTATGGTCTCCTCAGTTT
>DATNQE010000718.1:0-4718 GCA_036702895.1 Trichocoleus sp.
CGATGCCAACCATCCGCTAGCAGGTGAAGCCCTTACCTTTGACATTCAGCTGGTTGAGATTCGCGGCTAACGGCCAACTCCGGCGTTGCCTGTTCTAAGGGTGGTTGAAAGCGGTTTTGCTGCCCTCGCCCTTAATTCACAACCCTGGTAGGCATTTAAGCAGGGCGAAACCAAATCGAAATCCCCAGAATCGGGGGATTGAGGGGAGCAACATACTTCGCAGTTTTGTATTCCCCCAAACCGCTGTAAACCCTGAGCGAGATGCTTACTCAGCAGCAGAGCTAGTCTGAAGCCGGGTAAGCGCCTCGCTCATTTGTCTTGTAGCAATAGACGGATTGGCTATAGCAATCGCCAATTTGATTAGGACATTCCACCAGAAATAATCGTAAGGCGATTGCGCATCAGGTTGCCGTCCCAGACGTGGCTATTACCAACAGCTCTCGTCCTAAGCGACCTGGCCAGAGCCATAGGGCACGGGGTGCACGGGTGAAACCCCTGGCTGGAGGCGCAGCCCCCACACCCCCATTCCTCTCAAATGTCCTAACTGGTTTAACCACAAACTATATAAGTGCTAAACCACCGCTTGAAGCTTCTCCACAGCGCTGTTGAGCCGTTCAGCACTGGCGCGAGTTTGGCTGATGCCTGCTGCGCCTCGGACTGCTTCGTGGTTAAGCGTATCCATTGCGGTGACCACCTGCTGGATGGCAATAGCTTGCTGCCGAGCATTGAGCGAAATTTGCTCGCTGCTGGTCACGACGTTGTGAATGGCATCGGCCACTTTAATAAACGTGTCTGCGGTGCCCTGCACCGTTTGGGCTCCCTGCTCAGCGGTCGTGCGGCCGTCTTTGGCAGTGGTAACGGTGGCTGCGATCGCGCTTTGGACCTGAGTAATCAGCACCGAAATTTTGTCAGCTGATCCCTTGCTCTGGTCGGCCAGCTTGCGAATTTCGGCTGCAACCACGGCAAACCCGCGGCCGCTCTCTTCGGCCCGCACGGCTTCTACCGCCGCATTGAGGGCCAGCATATTGGTCTGGTTAGCCAAATCGCTGACTAGGTCGGTAATGCCCGCAATTTGCTTGGCCTGGTCGCTGAGGCTAAGAATCTGGTCGGCAATGGTTTCGACCTTGCTGCGCATGGTGTGAATGTCATCTAGGGTGTGCTGCACAGCCTCGGTGCCCAGCCCTGCCAGCGCCATTACCTGCTTCGCCGCAGCAGCAGAAACATCGGCCTGCTCAGCTGATTGGTGGGACGAGGCATTGAGCTCATCTAGGGTTGTGCTGGTTTCCTGCACCGCCGCCGCCTGATGCCGTGCGATCGCTTCTTGATCTTTTACTGTGCTGGTCATTTCAGACGATGAGCTCGCTAAGTCTTCTGCCACCTTGTGAATGGGGTAGATTACCTGCTTGGAGATTAAGACCAGAGCGCCCAGGCTTAGAGAAATAGTGAGTAGGGTACCGCCAAGTGCGATCGCGTCAGAGAGCAAGGCCGCATTTCTAGCATCTTGCTGGCGAACCTCCAGCAGCGCGCTTTCCTCGTCGTCCATCTCGGCCACCAGCACACGGATCTGGTCCATAATCTGCTTGCCCTGACCAGAAAGCACCAGCGCCATGAGCTCCGCATCCTTATTACTGCGCTTAAGCTCAATCGTTTCGGCGAGCTCGGCAAACTTCTGGTCGGCTAGCTGGTCAACTTGCTCCAGGCGCTCAGTCTGCTTTGGGTTGTCCTGGATCAGTTCCTTAAGCTCTGTAACCATATCGTCAAACTCTCCAACAGCGGCAGTGTAGGGCTCTAGAAAGCTCTCCTCTCCTGTGAAGATAAAGCCTCGCTGCCCAGTTTCAGCATCGACCAGTTTCTTCTCTAAATCCGCTAGATCCGCCTTTACCGCATGGGTATGGCCGACCCACTCGGAGGTGCTGACCACACGATGCATGGAGGTTTTAGCGCTAATGCCAATGCCGACCATGACAGCGACAATCGCGCCAAAGCTGAGCCGCGTTACCTGGCCCAGCTTCAAGCTTTTTTGAGGCTCTAACCCTTGCCCATAGTGCTGACCGTTCATTGCAAAATCCCTAGTGTGGTGACAGAAGGGCAGCGTTCGGGTTGTCTAGTGTTCTCATTTGCTCCGTTCGTTTGTTGGCAAGGGAGTAACTCCTTAACGCTAAGCAGCCGCATAGTTCTGACCCAAAAAGCGGCTGCAGCTGCCCTGACATAGCCCACTCATCAGCTGCTCTGAGCAAATAACTGATCGAAGGGGTAATACCCAAGCTTGACAGCCGCTAAGAGTGTTAAGCGTAATCGGCAGTTGGCACCAGTAAGGTTAGGTGAACGAAGGGTTGAGGGAAGAAGTACTGAGTGGAATCAAACGACCCAACTCGCTGCCTTATTCATGAAGCCCACTTCCTCGCAGGCAACGGTAGAGCATTCTCAAAAATTCACCTTGCCAGGGGCCAGATTAGCCGACCCGCTCTGCCAACTCCATCCACCGCTCAGTGGCTGAGTCGATAGTCTGACTCAGCTCGGCCAGCCGCTCCGAAAGCTTTTGCACCTCGCTGTAGCCTCCCGGTGGGTTTTTGTAGAGAATTTGCTCCAGCTCCTCCTTCTCGGCCTCCATCGCTGGAATTTGGGTTTCTAGCTGCTCGTATTCGCGCTTCTCCTTATAGGAGAGCTTCTTAGCTTTATCCGAGGCTTTGTCAATGGGAGGAGAAAGGAGGGAGGCGGGAGGAGTCGAACCGTTGCCCTCTGCCTTCTGCCCTCTGCCCTCTGCCTTTTTGCCGGTACTGTCTGCCGCTTTCGCCGTGTCTTCCGCCGCCTTCTTGTAATCCACGTAGACCGAGTAGTTACCCGGGTACTGCCGCAGGTTGCCCGCCTCTTCAAAAGCAAATATTGTATCGACGGTGCGATCGAGGAAATAGCGGTCGTGAGAAACCACAATTACGCAGCCGTTGAATTCCTCCAGGTACTCCTCCAGCACGGCCAGGGTTTGCACGTCTAGGTCGTTAGTCGGCTCGTCCAGAATCAGCACGTTGGGCGCACCCATCAGCACCCGGAGCAAAAACAGCCGTCGCCGCTCCCCACCGGAGAGCTTTTGAATAGGCGAGTACTGCTGGTTGGGCGGAAACAGAAACCGCTCTAGCATTTGGGAGGCGGTGATGACGCTGCCGTCTACAGTTTTGACCAGTTCGGCGGTTTCCTTGAGGTACTCGATTACCCGCTGGTTGGGGTTGACCAACACATCTTCGGAGTGCTGGTCAAAATAGCCGATGTGGATGGTGGTGCCCAGCTCGACTCGGCCAGCATCCGGCTCGATGCGCCCGGTGATAATGTCCATGAGAGTAGATTTGCCGACACCGTTGGGGCCAATGATGCCGACGCGATCGAGCGGGTCAAAGGTGTAGGTAAAGTCATCGATCAGGGTGCGGCCATCGTAGCCCTTGGAGACGTGCTCTAGCTCGATTACCTTTTTGCCGATGCGGCGGCCCGCAGTGGTAATTTCGACTTTGCCGTGGGCCTGCTTAAACTCCTGGTTCTGCATGTCGTGGATGCGATCGATGCGAGCCTTTTGCTTGGTGCTGCGGGCTTTGGGACCGCGCTTGAGCCACTCGAGCTCGCGCCGCAGCACGCCAGCGTGCTTGCGCTGACTGCTGACAGCGGTTTCTTCAGCTTCGGCTTTTTTCTCCAGGTAGTAGGCGTAGTTGCCGCTGTAGCCATAGAGGTCGCCTCGGTCGATTTCGAGAATGCGGTTGGTGACGCGATCCAAGAAATAGCGATCGTGGGTGATCAGCAGCAGCGCCCCGCGAAAGCGGCTGAGATACCCTTGCAGCCACTCCACCGACTCGGCATCGAGGTGGTTGGTAGGCTCGTCCATCAGCAGGCCATCAGGGTCGGAGAGCAGGGCCGATGCGATCGCAATCCGCTTGCGGTATCCCCCCGACAAATCGCCAATACGCGCATCAAAGTCTTCAATGCCGAGTTTGCTTAGAATGACCTTGGCGTTGGTCTCTAGCTCCCAGGCCCCGGCTGCCTCAATCTGGGCAGTCACGCTGGAAAGACGCGTCATCAGCGCGTCGGTATCGCCCGGCTCATGACCGATCCGGTGGGACAAATCCTCATACTCGCGGATCAGCGCCATCTGCTCACCCGCATCGGCAAACACCTGCTCCAGCACCGTGTGGGTTTCGTCCATCTCCGGCTGCTGGGGCAAATAGACAATGCGCGATCCTGAGTTGACCCAGATCTCGCCGCTGTCTATGGGCTCTAGCCCGGCAATCATTTTCAGCAGGGTCGATTTGCCAGAGCCGTTGGTGCCGATCAGCCCAATGCGATCGCCTTCCTCCAGGCTAAAGCTGGCATCTTTCAAGATTTCCTTGATGCCGAAGTCTTTTTTGACAGATCGCAGCGTCAGCAGAGTCATAGGTTCCGAAGCAAAAGGTTTGGCGGCAGGCCCAGTAACCTAGTCTAGCGCTGCATCAGGGCTAAGCTGGCGATGTATCAGGGTTTGCTTAGTACACGAATTAGAGTGTGGCCTTTGCTTTGCTTGACCTCAAAGACCTGGGAAAAACTTTTGTAGTACTTGGTCCAGGAGGAAGTGCCGTAGGTAGTTGTGCGCTTTTTATGTACTGAGAGGTAATTGCCTACGTTAACTGCTTTAGCCCATCCTGACGCTTCTAAGCTTTTAGTAACCGCTTCTAGAAAAATTGGCTCTACTGATGCGGGGGTTT
>DATNQE010000756.1:0-5945 GCA_036702895.1 Trichocoleus sp.
GAGGTGGTGGGTCAGGCGAACCACGGCCAAGAGGCGATTGAACTGGCGACGCAGCTGCAGCCAGACGTGATTTTGATGGATGTGCGGATGCCCATCTGTGACGGTGTGCAGGCCACCCAGGAAATTCTCCAGCGCTTTCCCTGGATGCGCGTGCTGATGCTGACCACTTTCGATGAAGATGACTACATTTGGCGTTCGCTGCAGGCAGGGGCCCTAGGCTATCTGCTTAAAAGTACCCCGGCAGAGCAGCTAGCCAGCGCTGTGCGAATGCTGGCCCAGGGCCACAGCCAGCTCGGCCCAACGATTGCCCCAAAAGTGTTCTCATACCTCAGCCCTCCCCCAAAACCTCCCGCTGACCAGGGCTACCACTTCAGCCAGCGCGAGCTTCAGGTTCTGGTGCTGCTGAGCCAGGGGCACAGCAATCGGGAGATCGGCCAAAGGCTCTACTTGACGGAGGGAACGGTGAAAAATCACGTCACCCGGGTTTTGAGTGAGCTGAACCTGCGCGATCGCACTCAGGCCGCCCTCTGGGCCCAGCAGCACCTCCACGAGCTGTAGATGCGTGGGTGCCGCGACAACTCGCTTTCCGGCACTCTTTGTCAGTGAATCAATTTCGCTCCGAAAGCCGGTATTCAATAGAAACGGTCTGGATTGGAGTTTCACTCTCGGCGATTTGCCGGGTGGCCTCGAGCTGCCCCAGAACCACTCCTTTGATGCAAAAACCGGGCTGCCCCTCTAGCGCGCAGGGCTCTGCACCGTGCAGCTGAATGTGGTGCAGGCTAACCTGCGTGGTGAAGTCGGTAGAGCGGTAGTGGGGCGACGGTTGTTTTGGCGACTGTTTCGATGACTGTTTCGATGGCTGTTTCGATGACTGCGCCTGGCGGTTGCCCTGGTTAAAGGCCTGCACCCAATCATGGCTGCTGGTGAGGAGAATGCCCATCGCCAGGGACGCTAGCTGCTCGGTTGCGATCGCATCCTGGCCGTACACCTCAAGCCCAAACCCTTGCTGAAAAGCTTTTTGCACCGTAACTGTGCTCGGCAACTCCGCATCAGTTTGAATGTCGCCTGGATCAAGTTTTTGATTAACTAGCTCAAAGCCCTCTGGGATGAGGTAAACCCTCGGCAGCTTGTCAGGCTTTAGCCCTGATCGGGCAGGCTGCACGGTGATCTGTGCGTCGGGCTGGGGAACGACATCGGCTAGCCCGGCGCGCAGATGAGTTGCGATCGCGCTCAAAACGCTGTACATCAAAGCCGTATCCTCTCTAAGAATCAGCTAATTGCTGAACTAATTTCGACAAGAGTCGCTGCTGTTCTTTGACCACCTTCGTCAAAACGGCAATAATATCCATTTCACTAATCATGGTGTGGTCAGCGTTTGCAATCATGTCTGGAACAGTTTCGGCAATAAAGCCGGCGTGGGGTTTTTGAGTTTGATCAGCTTTGTAGGTGAACTTTGCTGGGTTAAGCCCTTCGAGAACTTCAAGCGCCTCCTGTAGCGTGAAATCAGAGATATTGTCTTTTATAGTCTGAGTCGAACCAAACCAGCTGCCATCTGGGGAAACTCCCTTACTAGCAACAGCCTGATTACTGATATGAAAGTAAATGCCGTTATAGGAGTGGAGCCTTAAGTTCCACCGTGTATCAGTTGTGCCGATGGTTTCGTAGGGATAGGGAAAATTGACGTCTCCGGGTGGGTCAACTCCAATAGCAACGCTGCTGAAGATGGCACCGGCAGGTGCATTCAAGTAACCGTTGCCAAATACAAAATTAGCCCCCTGCTCTGCCTGAAATCTAAATTCCTTGCGATCGCCAAAGTCTCCCGCCTGGATGTATCCATATCGTACTGGAGCCCCACCCAAACGATTGTGGCTCCAGTTCACATAGGGCGGCTCTGTATTAGAACTTTCAAACGTTGCCATACTGCTATACGGCCCTCCCTGCTGAGAGGCAATTAACGAGGTTCCTTTGATGTTGCCCCTAACGTCTAACTTTTGAGAAGGAGCCGCCTGACCAATACCGACGTTCCCGGTAGGACCATGAATTACAAACTGTCCCCACGCTGTCTCTCCGCTAGGAGATTGATAGCCAATTTCCAGACGATTTCGTTCAGCAACTCCTTGTGCCTGATTTGAGTTGCCCCAGGCATTATGGAAGCGAAAACCACCTCCCCCTTCGACATCTCGCGTTTGCTTGAGAAATAGCCAATCGCCCCACGGACTTTCTATGTCTAATTTGCTAAGGGGGTTCGCTGTGCCAATGCCGACTTTGCCATTGTTTATGACCATTTGCAGAGTGCCACCACCGCTATTGAAGTCAGCATTTTGATGGCTACCGCCGCTATACCAGGCGAAGTTATTTGGACTGCGAAAATATGTAGTTAAAGTCTGGGTGCCAATGCCATACTGTGGGGTTTGTAGATTGATTAATTGCCCCGCTTGGCCGTTTGGGGTGAGCGCACCAGAAATGGTGAGCGGACCTTCCAGGCTATCTGCTCCCTCGCGGTTGATTTTGGTTTCATCTAGGCGAATTAGCTCATACAGAGCGGCGTTCCACTCAGAGGACTGCAGTACGTCGCCTGCTTTTCGTTCTGTGAACTTAAATGTCATAGATTACATTCCTTATTGCTGTTGTCAACTGCCGTTATCAAAGGGCTGAGAACGTGATGAAGTTAAAAGATGATTTCCCAGATTAGGGTGAGGCTGAAATTGGAAGATTTATTGATTACAGGAAAGGTGACGCGGTTGTACATCAGCGCTTTTTCGTCGCCGCTGTTAAACAGCGCGGCTTCTGTCAACGGGCCATTTCCTTCTTCGGCCTCTAAATCTGCGCTGAGGGTTACCTTCTGACGTTGAATGCCTTCGATCTCAACAATCTCTAGCCGCTGAGTTTCGTTGAGTTCCTTGCGGAAAATCTCCTGCTGGAGCCTGGCATCGCTGAAATTGACCGGGGCATTACCCGTGCCAATACCGACATGGGAAACCGGGGTAATTGTTGTTTGAGTGCTGGGCATAAATAGCTTGGCTACCAGCTCTCGCCCTGTTAGAACAATGCTGTTTTTCGCCTTGATCTCCTCCAAGAGAGTGCCGTTGCCACTTCGCTTTTGCAGAGTCAATTGACCTTGAATGTTGAGGGTTTCTATCGCTTTCATAGGAGGTGCTTCTACAGAAGGTTTTTGTTCGTAATGTTATGCAAACGTATTGAGCGAATCGAAGCGGGTGTAGTCAAAAACCGCGGCGGTTATCAGGGTATCAGCGACTTCGTGCACGAGCCCTTGTCCGTAAGGCTTTTGTTCATTTCGAATGTCAAAGCTGAGTTCGCGGAGGTCGTGCTTCTCCTCAAAAGGCGATCGCACGATCCTCAGGTCCACCGCAATATCGTGCTCTTCTGTAAACTGCCGCTCGTAGTTAACGTGGGGCTGCACCCCAGCGGCTTTTACTTTTTCCAGCAGGCCGTAAATCTGGTGGCGCGGGTGGTCACGGGTTTCGTTGAACTGGTCGGTGTAGCCGGGAATGTCCCAGGGAATTTTGACGGTGAAGCAGCCCGGCGAGAGGCGATAAAAGCTAACGCTGACCTCCAGCGCGTAGGACTGGGCCTGCTCTGGGTTGAGCGATCGCGTTTCTTTGGCTTCAAACAGTGAAAAATCAAACAGGCTGCTGTCGAAGGCGGCCTCGCTGAAGCCCGTTTGGGCAGAAATCCTCCAGCGGGAAGGGCCAACGGGTAGGGGAGGCAGAGAGCCGCTGACCACATTGGCCGTTTGAATGGCTACGCCGTTGATGAGAACGGTGCCGTCGGGCAGAAAGGCAACGGTTTCGCCGCAGTTCAGCATGCCTTCGTATCCAATGGTAAGGCCCGTCTCCACGTGCCTCAGGCGCAGCTGGCTCAGAGGCAGCAGGTTCCCTTCCTGGGCGGACTCGGGGCGGTGGTCATGAATCCGAATCTGGACGGCGGGCAGGGTGGGGACAGGGTTTGGGTTGGTCAGGTTGAGTTCAAAAGGCAGTTCCTGCGGGGGCAAATTGGTTAGGGCGCCCGGGTGGGGATGTACCCGCACAGTGTGCCGCTGGAGAGCTGGCGCGAACTCGATCACGCGAATCAGGTGGCGGTAGACGCTAAATTGGTCGGCCTGCCTGCGAATGAGATAGACCTGACCGCTGCTGATGTCGGTCACCTGCCAGCGAGCATTGGGGGCCTCAACGACAACGCTGGCGTCGTAGGAGAGGGCAATGCCGAACTGGGCAAAGATACGCTGTAGCGCGGGGGAGGCGCTCAAGCTGTCGAGGGCGGGAGCTTGCTGTAGGGGAAACGAAAATATGGGGGTTTCCCAAGGTTTAATGCCGTTAGCTGTTGCGGTGGGCATGCCGAGGTTAGCAGCGACAATATCGACGATGCCCTCTCGCGTGGAGGCCCCCATCTTTAATACGGCAATCAGGCGCTTAAACCGCTCACGGTAGGGAATGTAGCCCTTCTCAATCTGTAGGGGATAGGCTGTTTCTAGCAGCAGACGATTGAGTCGGGTTTTGTCGGAGTTGGAGAGCGGGGCAAGCTTTTGCTGGTCGATTAACTGCTGAGCTTCCAGCGGCAGAGTCACCTCAGCAAAGCTAGTCTGGTTACGAGCATAGAAATTAGGGTCGGGCAGTACAGCTTCATTAAGCGCCTTGATCAGCGCTTGCTGCAGCGCAGTTTTGCTGGGGGCAGGACTGACGGGAACTTCGCGGTAGGCGGCCTCTAGCAAACGCCGATTGAGCCGCTGCAAATCATCCCCGGTCGGTGCCTGCTCCAGCAGCGCTACGACATCAGCCGTTAGCTGCGGCAGCGTGGGGAGCACTCCGGCGTTGAACGTGGGTCCCTGCAGCATTTCAGCCAGTGCTGTTTTTGCGGTCCGCAGCACTAGCCGCATGGCTTGATCGGACAGCGGTAGCCCCGATGGGGCCGTCGTCCACTCTGGCAGGGTGTTGAGTCCCTGCAGCAGGGTTTGCACCAGGCCCAGGTCTTGCAGCAGGGGGCGCAGGGCTAGACTTAGCCGGGTTGACAGGGTCGCTTCCGGCGGGTTGGAAGGCGTGATGCCGAAGAGATCTTTTTGCAGGTCTAGGGAGATCCGCTTTCTCAGAGTCTGGGCGGCGTTGGCGGCTCGATTGTCAGGCAGAGGCACGCGGGCAATCTGGTCGAGCGATCGCACCAGCTGAATCTGCCGCTGGCGGTCCTGAAACTTCTGCTGCAGGACGGGGTTGGGCAAAACGGCTGTGAGGTCGGTGGCTAGAGCCTGCCGGAGGGCATCAGGCACCGGGTCAGCACCGCAGTAGGCATTCAGTGCGGTCTGAGCAGCTGTCGAGAACTGACTGCGCAGGTAGCAGGTCAGGGCATCTTGTCCAGTAATCAGGCGAATCACCAGCGTGGCAGAGATATCCCTCGCCCCAAAGTGAACCCGCTCGATTCGGTATCGCTCCAGCAGATGGGGAAGGTCCTGCCGGTTCAGCAGCAGCGGCAGCAAGGCGGGGGATAGATCCACAGGGGCCATAGCAAGGTAGCGATTTAGCCAAACGTGCTCCCGATCGGCCTGCTGCTGAATCCGCTGCCAGATGTAGTGCGCCAGCGGGTTATCCGGCTGGGTTAGCTCACCCAGCAGCGCGTCAAACTGCTTGATGTCTGATGCCTGGAGCTGCTGATTGGTGCGAATGAGCTGGGTCGTGCCGCCCAGTTGCTCCAGGTACAGGGCAAAGAGTCGATCCAAATCGCCACGATGAACTGTGCTAAGCCCCTGAGATCCGGCATTCTCGGCGGTGTTGACGAAGTGCGATCGCAGCACTCGCATCAAGTCACTTTCTGCCGCATCCAGGGTTTGGCCAAAGACATCGACTAGCCGATGCAGCAAGTCCTCCGGGTTTTCGGAGCGGTAGAAGTCGGGGAAGCGTTCGAGGATGCGGGGGGTTTTGGGGGAGCGAGGCATGGGG
>DATNQE010000775.1:0-6946 GCA_036702895.1 Trichocoleus sp.
AATTTCCACGCAGCGCACGGTGTCGCGAATATCAAGGAAGGCGCGGGTCTGGCCGCCCTTGCCGTAGACGGTCAGGGGGTGACCTACAGCGGCCTGAATACAAAAGCGATTGAGCGCTGTACCAAAAACGCCGTCGTAGTCGAGGCGGTTGATCAGCAGCTCGTCCATGCCGGTTTCTTCGGTGAGCACGCCGTACACCACACCCTGATTAAGGTCGGTGGCGCGCAGGCCCCAAACCTTACAGGCGAAGTGAATGTTGTGGGAGTCGTGCACCTTACTCAGGTGGTAGAAGGAGCCGGGCTGCTTAGGATAGGGCAGGGTGTCTTTACGGCCATTGTGCTCAATGGTGATGTAGCCCTCTTCGATGTCGATGTTGGGCGTGCCGTATTCACCCATGGTGCCGAGCTTCACCAGGTGACAGTCGGGGAAATGGTCGCGCAGGGCGTAGAGCAGGTTGAGGTTACCGATGACGTTGTTGGCCTGGGTCAGCACCGCGTGTTCCCGGTCGATCATCGAGAACGGGGCAGAGCGCTGTTCGCCAAAGTGAACGACTGCATCAGGCTGAAATTGCAGCAGGGATTTTTCTAGGAAAGGGTAGTCGTTGATGTCGCCAACGAATAGATCAATCGACTTACCAGTAAGGTCTTTCCAACGCTGAAGACGCGTTTGAATGGGCGCAATTGGAGTCAGGGTGTCGATGCAGAGCTGAGCATCCCAGTGACGTCGCACCAGGCTGTCTAGAATACCGACTTCATATCCGCGATTTGAAAGATAGAGAGCGGTTGCCCACCCGCAATAGCCGTCGCCGCCAATAACTAGGACTCTCATGTCACTTATGCAAACACTGTGCTGATACTCACTCCATGCGATGACCAAGCGATCATCGGCATGGAGTGAGTTTACCACCTAGCGGATCTACTCAGGTATGAATCAGCCTGCTCCATTTTCCACCTCAAAAATCTGCTAGCTGGCCCGATTTATGCATATTATTTAAGGCTTTAGCGGGCTGAGAAAAACGCGATCGCACCTGCAATCTGATCCCATTCTTTGAGCAATCCATGAGGAACCTATGAGCAACTTGAGCTCACAGAACGCGCATCCGTCCGAATTCTCGCTCAGCCTGTCACGCTCCCCCAGCCCTCCTGCCTAACGCATACTCAGGCGCATCAGCACGAACTGGGTTTCTTGGGTCTCTGCAAAGTTGTTATCGCTCACCAGCAGCAGGCTCTGGCTACCGTCGGGCAGCCTCGGTCCTAACGTCATGCCCTCTAGATTCTCAGGCACCACTCCGGCTGCATTGAAGTCAAACGCCAGCCGTTTGCGGATGGGGTTAATGCTCTCGGGAGCTCCCTTGAGGCTTTCGATATTGGTGGTGTCGGTCGCGCCCCCGGTGGCGATTTGGTAGATCTTGGCGACAAATCCTGTGAGGGTAAGCGATCGCTCTACAGCTAAAAAATGCCCCCCTTGGTCGAGCGTTAACAGTTCGCTCAAGCCGCTTAGCAGGGCACCCTGGGGCTCCAAATCGAGCGGGTAGCGGTGCTCCGAAATCAGGGTTGACTGGTTCTCCCCAATCAAATAGTGCAAGAAGCGGCTGCTGAGCGCTTGAGCCGGGTCATCATCGTAGTCCTGCACTAGGGCTGATTCTGTAGCGGTAAATACTCGAAACGGCTCTACCATTGTGCTGCTGCCCGGCCCCATGTTGGTCGTTAGCGCCTCCAGGGAGAGGTTGTTTTGAATGCCGCGCTCAGGAGGAGTTTGCCCATCGGGAAGGTACCGCTCAGGCAGGCGAAAGGCTGCTTTTAGCTGCCCCGTAGCCAGGTCAAATTCTCCCAGAGACGGTGCAATGCCCTGGTTGGCATCGCCCTCACTGCTGATAAAAAGCGTTTGCCGAGGCGTTAGCGCCATGCCCTCTGGGTCTATCGCGCCGGCCGCATAGGAGTTGCCTTGGGCATCCGTCAGTTCGGTGAACGATTCCAGCGTGACGTCTTCAATGCCTAGCGCATCGGCCCCCTTTGTTAGGCTGAGGGAGAGGGTATAGAACCGCGGCGGCCCCAGGCGGCCTCGATCATCACTAAGCGCATAGAGCTGGTTGGTTTGGGGGGAATATGCGATCGCGCTTAGCCCTCCCACCGTCGTTCCCTGAAACTCCTGCTGGGGCAGGCGATACTCGTCCAAATACTCCAGCGTCAAATCCAGGAACAGCCGATCTTCCGCACTGACCCGGGGCACCGCGCAGCCGCCCAACAGCACCAGAGCCAATAAGCCAATTGCCCACAAAAGCTTGAGTCTTCGCCACCACATAAAGCGCCTTCCAACAGCCTTTGCTCAGGCTATAGCAATTAGCGCTTAGCTGCCACACCAGCGGGTATGAAGGAGTGCAGCCTCCAGAAAAAAGGGGTAATCAAGGCAATACTACAAACCTTCCTGGGCTATCACCACGTAAACCGTAACCCCTGGTCAATCAGAAACTGCTGCAGGGCTGGCATTTGCCCGGTTACTACAATTTGCGATGGGTTTAGATCGGCGGGTCTACCGTAGCGCAGTAGCCAGCCGGCAGTTGTCCCCGCTGCTGCCCCCACGCTCCATTCGCCGTAGTGAACCCGCGTTACCCCATTGACAATGTGGCTCACTGCCAGGCTCTTACCGCCAATTAACACGTTGTCCACCCCCTGAGGAATAAGCGCTTCTAGAGGAATCTGCAGCGGTCGCACCACAAATTCTTTAATGCTGGCCCCGGATGCTTCATAGGTGGGCCGCTTGTCCCAGTAGCGGCAGCCGTGGATATCGATGTCGTAGTGAGCCAGCGCCACTGCGGTAGGGCTAAAATCACGGCCGCCAGTCATGTCCTCCCGCAGGTCGGCCTCCACCATCATGAAGTTGTCCTGACCGTAGGCCGGCCGACCCAAAATGCGTCTCCCTTCTCGAATGTAGGGCACCATGCTCAGGCCAGAATGGGTGCCCATAGGCGCATCCGGCCCAGCTAGAAACGACAGCGGCAGGTAGGGCTGAACCTGGGTTTCCAGCAGCCACTCGGCAAACACCAGGGCATGGTTCTCGGCATCCTTTAACGACTCAGTGGAGAGACCGCCCATCCAGTTGAGGCGCTGACCCGAGAGCACAATGTCCTCCTCGGTCAGGATCAAAGGCGGCTCCATGATGTGCCAATCGTTGCCCCGATTCCAGTTGATCAGGCTCATCTCCCCAAGCTGAGTGAGATTCGTGCCGTCCCCGGGATACTGGCTAATCATGCGGCGGTAGTTAAAGACGCCGCCGCTGTCAAAAAAAGGAAAACCCTCTAGATCAAACTGCTGTCGGTGCTCTTTACGCGACAGATCAGACTCCACCTGCTTGAGCTGGTTAGCGCTGCTGCCCCCATCGTCTAGCGTCGCCAGGACGAATGGATAGGTGTAGGCCTGAGTGCAGTCAGGGTTGGCCATGGAAGCCGCATTGACTTCTCCAGTATCGGCCTGGGCATCGGAGCCGACTCGATGGGGCAAGTTGGCCCAGCCCACTAGCTCCCCAGTATCGCTAGCGTCAATCACGATGAGGCGTCGCCCTGCTGGTGCCTGCAGGCGCAGCGGAATTTTGTTGTAGGTAGCGTCGTCAGACCAGGAGTACCAGGCATCAAGCTCTCTCGACAGTCGCCCCTGCGGCGCATACTGTGGGCTGCGGGGCACTCGCTTAACGGCATAGACAGCGGTTATCTGCCGCCCTGAGGCATCAAACGATGCCCCCTTAAAGGCTGTTGAGGTGGACCAGCGGCTGTCGGGGGCACTAGCAGAGGCGGCTCGCAGCCACATCTCCGCAGAGGTGGCCCCGGCCCTAGGGGTAAAACACAGCTCCCCAACCCAGCAGTTGTCTAGCTCATGCACCGGCAGTGGGGAGGGCAAGTTCATCCAGCTAGGCAGCTGCACGGGCTGGTTGCGAAGGAGCTGCTTAAAGGCTTCCCAGTTGGGGGAGAAGTTGTCGCGCGATCGCATCGCCCGCGATTCATCCAGCGCCGATACCCCCTGGGAACTAATCTGGCCCCCCAGCCATGGGGTCAGCTCAATCAGGCAGGTATACACCCCCGTTTTCATGGCGTGGGAGGCAGCCGCCACCCCTCCTAACGAACCACCAATAACAACAACCTCGCATTCCCAGACCTCCTCGGCCTGGGGCAAAGGATCTAAGTTAGGTCGATTGTTGACTGCCGACGGTGCGGAGCTCGTTGTCAGTTCGACCTGGCTTTCTGCCTGAGCAGAGGGCTGCTCCATGAAAGGCAGAGCATTACTGAAATAATTTCCCACCGTAACAAATGCCTGCAGCAGCAACGCCGTTCCGCCCATGGCAAAGGTGCAGAGCAAGGAAATGCGGGTTAGGCGGCGCTGTCTTCTTCGACGTTTTAAGGGCAGGGAGCGATAACGGCGCTTCGACATGAATCGGCAAAGGTGAAGCGAATCAGTAAATCGATAGTGAGTGTAGCAATGAAAACCCGGCTAGGGGCGGTTTTCAGCGAGAATTAATAGAAACAATGATGAGTTTGCTTAGGGCATCGTCAAAAGGCTCAGAGCCAGGGCTCATCACTAGAGTTGTTAAGCAGGTAGCGACACGTACATGAAGAAAAAATTAGGATGCGGTCGCTCAATCCTACAGCAACTCTGAAAAAGGAGCTTAATCAATTGCAAATTTAAGCTTGACAGGGGCAAAATAGGCGCCTAGCTTAGACCATGCTCCGCATAATTTGATTACGACACCACTCAGGGCTGCACCCAATCTCGTCTACCGTTCTGTCTATCGTTTCTAGAGCCGCCAGTAGGGCTAAACACTGTAGGGCCAACTATGTTCAAGTTCCTGACCAAAGCTGACTACCTGCTGCGGGAGACCCTGCTGGGCCTACGCCGAGGCGGTTGGATGAACTGGGCTGCCGTCAGCACAATTACTGTGCTGCTGTTTCTATTTGGTATCAGTCTGCAATCGACTTGGCAGCTAGAGCGACTGCTCAACCAGTTTGGCAGCCAGCTCGAAGTGTCTGCTTATTTAGAGAGCGGGGTGCAGGCGGATACATTGCTCACTACGGTGCAGCAGCTGCCTGAGGTCATTAATGTCAGGTCGGTCAGCAAAGAGGCGGCTTGGCAAGCTTTGGTGAAGGACCTGGGTATTTCTGATATTGAGGGCGCTACTGAGCAGCTCAGCGGTAATCCTTTGGTGGATGAGCTTAAGGTCAAGGTACGCTCCTCTGAAGAAGTCCCTGCGGTAGCGTCGAAGCTAGGCACGCTTCAGGGAGTGGACGAGGTGCGCTATGTCGATGAAGCGGTGACGCGTCTGGCTCAGCTCAACAACGGGTTAAAGTGGGTCAGCCTGTTTGTCATTGGTATTCTCAGCCTGACGGCGACGGCGGTGATCACTACAACAATCCGCCTAATTGTGATGGCTAGACGGCGAGAAATCGAGGTGATGCAGCTTGTCGGCGCAACCCACGTTTGGATCTATCTGCCGTTCATCCTCCAGGGGGCCACCTTTGGTTTGACCGGGGCGGGAATTGCGTGGGGACTGCTGTTTGGGATTCAGCAGTTTGTTAAGGAAGTGGCCAGTCAGCAGCCTGACTTTATTCAGTTTGTTGCCAATGGGCTGCAGCTCAGCGCCCAGCAGCTTGTGCTGCTGCCGCTTTCGCTTTTGGGCATGGGGATGTTGGTGGGGTTGATTGGTAGCTTGTTGGCGGTGCGGAAGTTTGCTCTGCGGTAAGGGTTTTCTTTGGGTAGGTTAGTTTTTTTGTGTAGCCTCTGCAGTTTTGATTGCGGAGGTTATTGCTTGGGTGGCAGCCCCCCAAACCCCCCGGGATGGAGGGCGGGCGCGCCCTCCAAACCTCCTCCGCTAGAAATCCCCCAGCAGCGACATTGCTGCGCTGGTTCATTGAGGCTCTGAAGGAGCGTGTAAGGCCTTCTGTTTTCGGGAGTCTTCCTGTTTTTGGAGCTTGTCTCTACTGTCAAGTATCCGGATCACCGAGCGGCCTACGGTGCTCACCGTTGCGCCCTTGCGAGGGGGTTTGGGGGAAGATTGTTCCCCCGATAGGCGGGGGCCGGGGGAAGGCCCCGGAAAAGGACTTGAAGCGTAGCCAATACCACTCGTCTAACGAGAACTTCGCAACCCTCAAGTTGCCTGCTTCAAAAGCACCAAAAAAACTCTCCCAGAATGAAATCTGGAAGAGTCAAGAAAAACAAAGTTTCTTAAACCAGGATCTAGTAAGCCAGACCCATGCTGCGGGTGGTCTCAGGACCAAGATAAACCCGAATGCTGAGGAAGTCGGTCGGGCAAGCCGTTTCGCAACGCTTGCAGCCAACACAGTCCTCGGTCCGGGGAGAAGAGGCAATCTGACCAGCCTTGCAGCCATCCCAGGGCACCATCTCCAGAACGTCCGTAGGGCAAGCCCGTACGCACTGCGTGCAGCCGATACAAGTATCGTAGATTTTGACTGTATGAGACATTGAATGAAGACTCCAATGTTAATTTACTGCGTCTGACAGACTGGGCAGACCAGAAAAATTGGTTGACCAGAACTGCTAATCAGTAAGGGTTTCCCAATCATTGAATAGTCTATAGCGACGCTTTTCACCCATTACCCCTGGCCTTTGGAAACCTTAATGGAACGTAATAATAACGGCCCTTTCAGGCGTTGCCGGGCAGGATCCACAGTACCCTCTAGCCGAGAAACTGGCCAGAATCTGGCCCCAATGTCCGTCACGCTTTCTTATAAGATGAAGAGATGCCTATTTCTATGAGTTTCCCTTGCCCAATGGGTCAGGTTTTTTGTACGGGATTCGTACAAAGCTCATGGATTTAGGGTATTGTGCTGACTGTCAATCGCTGCGCAAAGGTTTTAAGGAGTGGTATGAGCGAAGAGGTTTTTGAGAAGGTCAAGAAGATCGTAGCCGAGCAGCTCGGGGTAGACGAGTCTGAGGTCAAGCCT
>DATNQE010000778.1:0-9259 GCA_036702895.1 Trichocoleus sp.
AACGGTGTTGAAACGCTTTCGCGAGCGAGCAGGAGTGTACTTCTTCCAGCTTGATTCATCAAAGACCTTAACCATGGCGCGGCTAATCCCGGTAAGAGAGCTAGTCGCAAATCCAAGGCAGCCGGAGCACCTGGGTGAAGCGTTAGCCCCAGCGGTAGACAGCGTAGGCCTTGATGCGAAAAACCTCGCTCCTCCAGCGTCCTATAAAAGATGGCTGCACTAGCCATCCCTGGCAATTGACGACTCTGCCTTAGTGTGGGCTTTTCCCCTAAAAAAATCCCATCTCCTAAGGAATGCTGCTTTTAACTGGCGCTTGCATCAGCTCCGCATCTCCCTGCTTAGTAAGCGGATGAATCTACAGGAAGCATAGACCGAACATTTCGCATTGTTACGGCAGAGCCCTCCTTGCTTTTTCGCATCTTTATAGTACACTTGTACCAAATGACAGTTTTATTACCCCTGCCCTCTTCCTGGAGACCCAGGCTGCCAGACCATGAGTAAACCAGAGATGGACCTGCAAGCCCTGCAAGCGATAAAGGAAAAGCTCATTAACCAGCAGCGGCAGTATGGAGCGGCCGCCCCTGAAGCCTCTGTGGATTGGTCCTATCCTCGGACCGCTCAGCCGCCCTTTGGAGAAACCCCCTCAGCGGGGTCTGATAGTACCCCCAGCGCTTCTTATAGTACAGTTTCTAATACAGCTGCTGCAGCGCAGGCATCGCAGTTAGCAAACGCAGTCGAAACGCTGCAGCAGCGATCGGCCCAATCCCTTCCCAGCCAATTTGTGCCTCAAGCGCCCGATGCTTCTACTTGGGCTGCCGATGTGGCAACTCAAATCAGCATTCATCAAATGCGGCTGCAGGCCATTGTCGATCAAATTAATGAGCTCTCTGCTAAGCAAGAGCGCGCCATGGTCGAAATGAAAACCGTCGCCGAGCGGCTTGATCTGGAGCAGCGACGGCAGCAGCGGTTTGAAAGCAGTGCCGGCTTGTCGCTTTCGGTGCCTCTAGAGGTCAACTATGAGAGCGCTATTTTGGCCGCAGCTGAGCAGGACGAACAGGGCAACATTATGCTGACCTATCGGATGGCCGACCTGCATCAGGCGGACCGGGAGGCCAACCATCTAGCCCAGACGCTGCGCAACGGTCTAGGACCTACGTACAGAAACCGCCACAGCCAGTCCAATCAGTTTGCCTCCGCCCAAAAATTCCTTCAGGATGCCGGCATTGCGACTCTGCTGGCTGAGCCCATGGCCACGCTCCAGAGCGCCTGGAACCTTGCATATGACTTGGCCCTTACAGGGTGGGACCACCTAAGAGCCGCGGTTGCCACGCCTCGCTCACGGCAGCGCTCTAGCCCCTTCACGCTGCTAGACGGCGTTATTTGGCTGGGCGGCGGCGTGATCAGCCGCCTGGCGCTCAACCTGATTCTGACTGCGTATCCCGCCCTTTGGTCGGTGGCGGTGGCTGCAGTCACCGGCATGACTGCCTACGCCCTCTATCGAGCTACGCTGGCTCCCCGCCTGGATTTTGGCTTGGCCTATCGGGTACTGCTAGCGGTAGCAGGTCTGATCGTTGGTGGGCGGCTGTTTTAGACGCCTGACCGCAGTGCTAATAGGGCTAAGGCCACAGCCCATTGAGGTGCCCCTCGTTCTGTCAACGTTCTCTTATTCCTGCTCGTCCATGTCATTCAATTCCCTCGTTTCTTAATAAGGAGAGCCCATGGTTTCCGTTCGTCATCCTGCTCCTAGTGCTCCTACTTCCCCCGTCAAACCGCTTTTAGCGGGCGGGCTAATTTTTGCCGTACTCGGGTTGATGTTCGATTTCCAGGGGATGCGGAGTTTGATCTCGCCGACCCAAGCTGTACGCACTGGGGAGTGTGAAGCCATTGTGCAAACCGAAGCGCAGTTGACCCGAGAGCAGTTGGCGCAGCTACTGGTTATTCCTGAGCGAGACAGCAAGGAGCGCGTCCGGCAGGTTGTTTCAGAGCCCTACTGCCGCCTACCCGAGCTCAACGTTCGTTCAGGTGTCGTGGCGGAACGAGAAGCCTATCCGCTGGCCTTCGATCCCCAAACTCAGCTCGTCATTCTGTATGAGAACGACGAGTATGCGGGCTACCGCTTCAGCTTCGAGTAGGCGCTATGAAGGCTCGACACTGGCTGTACAGGGTTTTTGCGATCGCGTGTCGCTACTCCCGCCTCTACTCGCGTTTAGGAAGCCATCTCTTTCTAGGGTTGATGACCTTTCCCCTGCTAACAGGGTGTCGTTCTGTCTCTGCCCCACCGCCACGCCAGGTAGCGCTCCAGCAGACCTGGGAACTCCAACCAGGCGAGCAAATCGGCGGTTACACAGTTACAGCTAGCTTGGGAGACGTCTCGGTCTATCTCAAGGGTCACCGGCTGCGGGCGCCCTTCTCGGGAGAAGTCGAGCCCGCTGCGGCCGGAGTGAATTGTGTCTACTTCTCTACCCCCGAAATCCCGGCCTATCTGTTTCGCTTCTGCGGTCTGAATCGCCCTCACCTCGGTGCCGTCAAGTTAGGCGAGGTCATTGGCACTGGCGAGTACGTTCACTTTGCCACCCTGCGACGACAGCCAGAAGGCACTTGGGCCATCGTCGAACCCTCCAGCAACGTTTTAGAGAAGGCTTTAAGCCGTTGAATCTCAACTTTTGAACCGATTCCAGTCTTTCTAATTCCCTGTCCCTAGCCCCTGCTGCCAACGCCGCCCACCGCTAAAACCGCCATGAGACCCTCTCCCGTATTACTGGCAACCAGTGCTCTGCTCGCTTTCCTAGGTCAGTCCTCAGTTCGCGCTGAAGAAATCGCGCTCACGTTTGACCTGCCAGCTGTACACCCCAACAAAGCTGAGGCTGCCCCCCAGCAGACCGCAGACGTAGCGGCAGAACAGATCCCTGACCCAGCAGCAAACCAAGGAGCCGACCAACCTGCAGATGTCGCAGCCCTGCTGCCGGTGCCTGCTGCTGCCGCCAATCCCCCTATTCAATCCGGCTCAAGCACGAGTGTGCCGGGGAAGACCTACGGCGGTAGCGAGTCCCTAGCCATGGCTAATCAGAGCAGCGCTGCTGCCAGTCTGCTGCCGCCACCGCCGCCGCTACCTACGGCGCTGGTAGCACTAGTTAAATCTGAGGCAGCGCCTAAAGCAGAGCCACAGCCGGCGCCTAAAGCAGCTAAACCTCCCCTGGAGCCTATCGCGCTTAACTTTGCCATTGCCCCCAATGCGGCTGGGCTAGCTCTTGCCAGCGCTCAACAGGCTGCCCCAGAAACAGAAGCCGCAGCGGCTGCCGCGCCAGAGCCAGCATCGCTGCTGTCCATCTTTGAGGGCGGCTCGGAGTCGTTGGTCGCTAGAACCGTTGGCAGCGCTGAGGGGACTCGCACCGCAACCGGCGAACGCACCCCAGCCTTTTATGGCCATGTCGATCCAGGCAACGGCGTTTGGAATCTGGGCACTTTCTCGTATCAGCACGGTGCAGCCAATCCTGAGGAAGCTGATGTGCGACAGCTGCGGCGGCTGCAGGGTCAAAGCGAGATTATTCGCCGCAAGGCGCTAGACCACGGAATAGAGCTGTCGCTTAAGGAAACACTCAACGGCATCGATCTCGCGAACCAGGCTCCTATTGCGGCACTTGGCAAAGGGAGCTACGTGGATTGGTTGGCTCAGGCACGCCAGCTGGGAATGACAGGGGATGAAGCCATTGTTTGGGCTCGCACTCGATCTTTCCTAGATCCTGATACCCAGCGATGGAATGCGCCTGGCTTAGGCAACAACGTCAACAGCATTAGCCGAGACCAGGAGCGGCGCATGCTAGCGATCGCTCGGTCGCTGGAAGCCTACCAGGCACAAAACCCTGACCAGCCCGTAGCACTAACCGCCGCCGCCCCGACCCCCGATCCAGCTCCTACTCCGGCCCCTGAGACACCGCCTGCGGCTGAACTAGCCCCCCAGCCGGAAGAAGCTGTTGACTCCTTCCTGAAGCTTGACCAGGCTCCCAAAGCGGAACCATCGGCGGAAACTCCACAACCAGGGCTCAACTTTGCCCCTGGGTTGGACCAAGCACCTCAGCAGAGCGCTCCAGCGGCAGGTCCCTCTGAGGAATCTACCGCAGCTGCCGTTCGAGAAGGCGCCCAAAATATAACGCTACCCGTCGCTGCGCCCGCCGATGCGCCTGCCGAGCCTGCCGCCGAGATGCCAGAGGCGCCATCCTCTCTAGACGGCGCAGTTCCCAATGCGGTGGTCTATCCCCCGGCCTCTAGCGAGCCGATTGAGATTCCCAGCGCTGAGACCCCGGCGGATGCGATCGCACCCATGTCGCAAACGCCGGAGGGCAACCTGCAGGGAGCTCTGCCACTGTTTGATGTCGAGAATCTCTTATTTTCTATCGATACGTGATGGGAAAAAGGCTTATCGGCTCAAGTTGACCTTAGCTTGATCATGCAAAAAGAGTCTCGGATGGCCTTGACATAAATCCATGGACAAGTTTAAGCATTCCAAGCTAAAGTGGTACTGAGTATGATTTAAGAAAGTGCCTTTTTAGACTTCACGTGAGCAGTGCCTGCTTTGATTTCCCCCCCTTTGGGAAATTTCCTGGGTGATTCTCCTCATGAAGACGCTGCCCCCGGACCCAAAGCTCTGGTATTTTGGTAGAACTGTCAGAGCCGAAACTCCCTAAAGGCATTCTCCCTGATGTTTTCGTCGGCTCGGAGTATGAAACCTATGCAAGAAAAGGCTGCTGTCACTAAACCCATTCGTTCGCTAGATGATGCCATAGAGCGGTGTCAAACTCTGGGAATGCGTCTGAGCCGTCAGCGCCGCTACATCCTGGAATTGCTCTGGCAGGAGCAGGAGCACCTGTCTGCTCGTGAAATCTACGACCGGCTCAATCGCTTAGGCCGCGAAATCGGCCACACCTCGGTTTATCAGAATTTAGAGGCCCTCTCGGAGCAGGGCGTTATTGAGTGCCTAGAGCGCTCTGACGGCAGGCTGTATGGTCACATCAGCGACTCCCACAGCCACATCAACTGCCTCGACTCCCAGCGCATCATTGACATCAATGTAGAGCTACCGGAAGAGCTGATCCGCCAGGTAGAAGCTCAAACCGGCATCAAAATCACTGACTACCGCATTGACTTTTTCGGGGTGCAGCAAGAGCACGGCTAGAAACGCCCAAAGTTGATGCGTAAAAGCGGCAGCTTACCAGAGCAAAGGCGACGAAACAGTGCCAGTATTAGCTTTTAATAGCTATACGTTGAATATTTACTAAAAACCCCCATTTTGCTCGTTTTCTCTTGGGAAAAAGGGCAGTATCTGGGGGTTTTCGCTAAGTTCGAAGTGCTAGCGACGATATTCAGGAGTGGGCGTAGAATTCGATGTTCGTAGTGGCGGGGCTACCCTAGCAGCAGCTGTTTCCCCTGATTTCTACATAAAATCAGTTCTACTTAAAAACGTCACGAGTGAACAGGTACAGCACTGTTCCAAATACAATCGCTGCAATTGCTAAATCCATAGATTGCGGTCTCCATTCACACTAGAAAGGGCAGCCAATCCCTATCCAATCAGCTGTCTTATCTCTAGACTACCCCAATCAATTTGTTTAAAGATCCCTCGGTCTGGAGTTGCTGGCCACTCCATTAGGCCTGCTGAGATCGGTTAAATAATCCGGAGCGGGAGAGGGGTGCGGTGTAGTTATCAAATGGCGTGCCCAAGGGAGCCTGCGGCACTTTTTAGGAGCAGTCTCTGTCATCAGCTAGAGGTCATCCTTCACCCTCTGCTACCCTTAAATTCGACTTCTACCTACGGACGACTAACGCATGAAAGCACATCATTTTCTCTCAGTCGGGCTGCTAGGGCTTTGCCTAAGCGCTTTAGGCCTGCCTGCTGAGGCTCGGCCTGAGATTGCCAGCGGTGATCGCCTGCTCGATACAGACTTTGAGGGCTGTCTTTCTCGCGCTGACAGCTTCATTGCAGACCTGGGGGTAGAGTCGGATGGGGGTGAAATTGACCGAACGGGCTACTTTGAAGATGGCACCTTCCGCATTCTCTGTTACGGCACAGGCGTAGACAGCATGGCCATTGTATTTGCTTCCCATGAGGATTCGATACAGGTGGCAAACAGCTTTGTGCAGCTTGCGTTAGACGAGCTTTCTCGGGGTGAAGTCGTAGGTTCGCCGGCTGCTCCTCAAAGGAACGTCCGGTAGAGCATTGTCTCATAGGCAGCTACTTTAGATTTCTAGTAAGTAGGGGTAGATTGATGGGCGGTCTGCTCCAGAACTTTGTTCAGTAAGTCTTATTCACCGAATTCTACGTCTGGACTCTATGGGTTCTACCCAAGAGCCCCCTTAATCCAACTTCTCAAGTTTGGACTAAGGGGGCTTTGACCCATATTGATAGCGTGGCTTCCAGAAAGCCTAGAAGTCGTGCTTGAGAATGGCAGATCCCCGTCGGTAAATCTCCTGAGCATAGTCAGTCCAGGTACCCTGCCCCCAGTAGCGGAAGCAGCTGGTCTGCAGCAGCAGATTGTGCAGCAGGGCGTTGGTATAGCGATACTGCCGCTCTAAGGGCTCGCCAGCATCGCCAGCGGACACTTGCCCGAGCACCTGATGGAACTGGGCGCTAAGGCGCTCCATGGGCTGCAGCACGTTTTCGTAGCCCGCAACCCAGCTGCGATCGCTAGTCCAGGAACCGCCCTCCATATGAAAGCCTGGGTCCTGCTGCTGCAGGGTTGCGATCGCGCTTCCCACGGCCTCTGGCCCAGTTGCCGCTCCGAGCTGCTGCCAAAGCCGCTGCTGCCCCGCAGGCTGGCATTTAGGAGAATCATCGGGGTGACAGCCTGCCGCGGCTAACAGCTCCAGGTACTCGGTGCCGTTAAAGCCAACGGTGCCGACTCGGCCGCTGCCGTGCTGGCGCATTTCGTGCCAGGCTCGCTTAAAGGCGCTGGGAAACTCGTTCATCATGACGCCGCCGTTTTCCCCATCGCTGATTTGGGTAACCAGGGGCGGCACCGAAATTTGGCCCAGCTCAACCGGTCTTAAGGTTTTGGCTTCGGCAAAGGGCTGCATTTGGCCTACTAGCTTGGTGTCTGAACCCTGGGTTTTAATCAGTGCCGTAATTTCTAAAACTTCGCCGTTAGAATTGCGCGCCACGAGGCGATGGGGCAAATGAGGCGTTGGCAGCGGTGCCCCGGTCAACGTCTCAACCGTGTGCTCCTGTACCAGCAGCCAGCGGTAGCCGCACTCCAGCAGTACTTTGACAAAAGCATAGAGGGCGTCAGGATGGTTGGGCAGGTGCATTTCCGGGGGCGAAAAGCCGCGCACTCGCGCCAACGCCTTGAGGCCAAAGATAGAGGCAAACTGGTGCTGCCAGGCCCGCACGTGCAGCTTCAGGTCGGGAATGGGGGTAGAGGGCACAACAGCGTGGCCCCAGAAGGTGCCCAGCCACTCCACATAGGGTTGGTAGGTTGGCTCTGTCGTGATACGCCGCAGCTTGCCCAAAATATCCTGGCGGCTCATCTGCTGCAGGCCCCACAGCAGGGTGCCAGAGTAGTCGAGCATAACCCGAGGGTTACAGCTCTGAGAAACCAGTTCTGGGATAAAGTCGCCGATGCGGGCGTAGCAGTAGGCAAACGTCCCCGCGTTGTGGTTATCCCCTTCGTAGGGATGCTCAAACATGTACTGCAGGTGGTTGATCAGCTCTCCCTGCGGCCCAGCCGGAATGGTGGGCTGGTGCATGTGAAGCGCGATCGCAAATCCAGCGGAGATATCTCGCAGCTTGAGCGTAGTGCGCGGTAGAAACACCGCTTCCTCAGAAGCCATTGCCGCTTCGATCTCGGCTTCCCAGCCCGATAGCACAGGCAACCCATTTTGCCCAGCGGGAATGCTTTCCGCGAGAGGAGGCGCAGCAGTAGGCATAGACAGTTCCTAAAGGTGCGAATACTAAAAGAGCAGGGGCAAAAAAGCGGCAGACTAGCGCCAGCGCGTTGATCCCCTCATTTCAGTCTCGCACCCCAGCCGTCACTTTAGACCTTCCTATCGGTAAGATAAATTTCCGTAAACTTCGGTGCTTATGCCTTTTAGCGCAGCGGCTTGCGCCGGAGTCTGTGTATTCACTATTTGATTCAGGCATATAGGCGTTAGCAGGACTGTTTTTAAGCCCTGCACCGCCTCTAAAAGCTGTTTACAAACAGGAGCAGTAAAGCACCCATTTACCAGCTGTCTTGATCCTGATCGGCTGTGAGATCAACGCCCAGCTCGTCCTGCAGCCAGTTGATCACCTGCTGGCGCTCGCCCTTGGTCAGGTAAAACTGTCCGCTGCGGCGCAGGCGGTCATTGATATCTTCTAAGTCAGCTAGGGTGAACAGCTCAGCCGTCATGCCGATGCTGCAGAGAATGTCGTCGAGGCCCTGCTGGTCTAACTCAGCGTAGCGGTAGCGGGCAATCTGCTTGCCCAGCTTCTCAAAGTTGTAGTGCTCGGGGGCCAGACGCTGTTTCTTTTCCTCGGGAATAGCCTCACCGGCAGCGATTTTGGCGTAGTCGGTGTCCAGCATGTTGAGGCGAACAATTTTGGGTTCTTGACTTGCAGACAAACCGCTTCCTCCTGTCATTCTCGAACCTGTCGTGTGTGAACCTGCCGCGCAGAAATTGGGATCAAGCCCAGAATCGACTTGAAGGCACTGAAGGGCTAGACAGGCTTTCGGGCATTTCTCAAGCGTTGTTGGGCGTTGTTGGCGCTTCTTGGAGCGGGACGCAGCGTGTTTCTGAGGAGTGTTTCTAAAGTAGTTTCTGGGCACTCACCCAGGCGCGCCCAAGGCATCCAGAATAGGCCGGATTTTGGGACTATCGCTGTTCTATACAGTATTTTTTAGCAACTTTTCTGTGAATGGGTCGGTCAAAAGAGCCAGAGATGTGGTTTTATGCCTATCTACAGAGGCAGCTTTGCCCCTTTTCTCCCCCCCTGGATACGAGTTTTCATGAAGAAGCAATCCCTTGGGCTGATGGTGGTCACTGTGATGCTGCTGGGCGCTGCTGCGCTGCCGCTAGGGCGATGGAGCGATTGCCAGTGGGCGGCGTGGGCGGCCGAGCTGCGAGACTTTGGCACCGACGGCAGCAATGGGCGCAGCGGCCGGGATGGCCCTGAAGGCCGGCCTGGCAGTAGTCAGAGCGTTACCGCCACTGGCGCTCCGCTCAATCTCAATTTAGCCGGAGAGGATGGCGGCGATGGGGAAAGCGGTGAACGCGGTGAGCGGCCCTGGTG
>DATNQE010000823.1:0-3631 GCA_036702895.1 Trichocoleus sp.
CACGGTGACCTGCCGCAGCTGCTCATCTAGAGCCTCGTCGATATTCGCGCCGACGACATCAGATAGAGATTGGCTGCCGGCTCCCAGGTCGCGCAGATCAGCGGCGGCTTTGCCCTGGGCAACCTTCTGCACCTTAGCAATTTCAATGGCCTTTTCGTTGAGCGACAGGTTGCTGGCTAGGATGTCGTCGATGCGCTGGCTCAAGACTGCCGAAACGACGAGCAGGCCATTCACCCGGACTGGATCGAGGCCAGGTACGACAGCGAGCAGGGCAGTGAGCTGGGCGCTGCTGCTGAGGTTGACCGTCACACCGGGTACGAACTGTTTGGCCAGGGCATCGATCACCCGATTGGCTACGGTCAGCGCATCTTCACCCGTTGCCCCGCTGAGAAACTGGGTAGTTTGCACCAGCAAGTTTTGCCACTGAGCCTGACGAGCATAGAGCAGAATGCCGGTCTCGTCGCCTGCAGCAATCGCCTGCAGCGGGTCGAAGGTTAGAAGATTGGCCTCAGCGGGCAGGCCGAAAGCCGCTTTGACAACGTCTTGAGCAGTTCTCAGGGCAAACTTGCGCTCTACCAGCTCGGTGACCAGGGTGGTGAACGGCGAGGCGACGGTAGCGGTGACCGTAGTGGCCAGGGGCACAACTTGATCGAGAGAGGTGGAGATGTCTACGCCGTCTGTTATGACCACCCGGCCTTCTTCGGCATCGATCTGGCCGTTCTCGTTGGTGTCAAACACCTCCAGGGTAATGGGCAGGTCGAAGGTGCCGTCAGCATTGCTGATGGTGAACGGCTCGTTGGGGTCTTGAATGCCGTTGAAGTTGGCATCGAAGAAGACGTTGGCTCCGGCCAGGTAGGGATCGACCCCTGCCCCCCGGAAGCTGCTGCGGGTGCCGACGCTAAAGGTAGCCAGCGGGAAGGTGGCAAAGCGGGTTTCGTAGACAGTCTGGTTAAACACCAAGACTTCGGCTCCCAGGAAGGCGTTGATCGCGCCCTGGATATCAAAGAGCTGCCAGGGGGTGGCGAGGCGGGAGGCCATTTCCGAAACGCGGATCTTGCCGTCGTCCGTGTTGTTGCCTTCGCCTCCTTTGGTGCCGCTGGCTTCGCCGTTGTCCACCAGGTCAATGCCGACAATGCCCTCTAGGCCGCCCTTGAGGTAGCCGCCCACCACTGAGGCAACGCTGAGGCCAAAGCCTGCGGCGATGGTGGCGGTCAGGGTCAGCTCTGAAACATCCTCGCCGGTGCCGTCAGGGTTTTCCCGGTCGCTGATGAAGAAGCCGTCGAGCACGCGGAAGGACTGGTCTTCGGCAAAGTTGCGATCGCGCCACTGGCTCAACCCAAAGGTATCGAAGCCAAAGCCCAGATCGGTAGCCGCCTTAAAGCCGCCCTCTAGCAGCGCATCGAGAGACACTACCCCAATGGAAAAGAGCGGCACGATTTGCTGCAGTTCAAACTCAATGGCTAGCTCCGGCACGTCGTAGGTGAGCAGGTTGACATCGGGCTTGCCGATCAGCAGCTCGGCGGTGGTCTGGGCCTCGGTCAGAATCGGCAGATCCAGACCCTCTAGCGCCTGGAAGGCCGAGAGAAAGGCCCGCGTCGCGGCGCTCAGCAGGTTCAGGTTGGGATCGCCAACCCGGCTGTCGGCCACAATGTTGGCGTTGAGCACGCTGTCGTTGGGGTTGGTAGCGTCGAAGCCCTGGAGCTGGTAGGAACCCCGGTCAATTACCAGGTTTTCGCCTGCCCGTAGTTGGGTCGAAAGCCGGATAACGTTGTCCAGGGCCAGCAGCGCGTCGAAAAATTCAGTGTTGAAGCTGCCCCGTCCGGTCAGCTCCGCCAGGGTGGCTGCGACTTCAATAATGGTGACTTTGCCATCGCGGTTGGGGTCAAAGGCGCGGCCCAGGTCCTGGGAGATGGCGTAGAACAGCTTGGTGTCGGTGTTGAGCGCCTGCAGAATCGGGCGAAAGGGAGCCACAATCGGGTCGATTTGCTGCAGCACGGGCACTGCAAAGTCGCTGACGAAATCGCCCAGGTCCAGCCCTGTTTTGTTCAGCCCCACCTGGGGAGCCTGGGGATTGAGCAGCTGGCCGCCGGCGTAGTTGAGCGGAGCCCAGTCGACCGCTAGGTCAAACACCAGCCCCGGCACGGCGGTGTTGCTGGTCAGGTCGGTGCGGGCGCTGAGGCCGAGGTTGGCAGTAGCCTGGGCGCTGCTGTCGAACAGGTTGTTCAAGGTATTGGCCTGAAGTTCACCTAGGGTAATGCGATCGCCATCTTCAGGACCGCCCGGCGCGTCGGCATCGGTCAGGGTGAAGCCAAAGTCCAGGGTGAGTCGGGTGGGGTCGCTGGCGTTGTTGCGCAGAGTCAACGGGAAAAATCCCATTTCGCCTTCGGCAGTGAAGTTATTAGCGAGCCCCAGGTCGATGTCGGCGCGAATGCTGGTGCTATCGGCATCGACGAAGAAGCCAAAGTCACGGTGAATGCCAAAGCCCAGGTTGAGGTCGTAGTCGAAGTTAACCTGGGCCGCGCCCTCTACCTCCAAGCCTAGAGCAGGTAGACCGAGATCTTGCGCCAGCCCCACGCCGAGCTGGAAGGTGTGGCCCAAGTTAATTTCAAAGCGGCTCTCCTCAATGCCGCTGAGGCCGCCAATCTGCACATCGGGGAAGAAGGGGGCAATGGCGCTGCGCAAAATGCCCTCTAGCTTGGTCTGGGTAAGGTCGGTAGCGGTGCGGATCTGGTTCACTAAAGCGGTGCCAAAGCGCTCAATCAGCGTTGGGGCAAAATCGGCCACTTCGCCTACCAGGGGTAGATCAATTGCCAGCAGCTCCTGCTGAAGAATGGCCTGCATCCGGCTTAGGGTGGCGGCAACGCCGTTGGCGACGAGCTGGGCATCGAAAGTGCGATCGCGCACCTCCACCCCCACATCGCGCACCGCAATGCCGCTGTAGTTGGCATCGCTGCTGGTAACGCTGTGGCGAATGAGGCTGGTTTGGGTGCCATCAGCAACTCCGTCATCAGCGGCCTGTACGGTCACCGTCTGAGCCTGGTTCCAGTTGTCAGGCGTAAATACCAGCGGAGCCAGCGGTTGCAGCTGGTTGTCCGTTGCCAACGCAACCGTAACGGTATCGGTGGGTTGGCTGGTTAGGCTGACCTGATAGGTGTCGGTGCGACCCCCTTCAGCCACAATGGTGCGGCTGCCAGACTCTAGAATTCGCACACCCGCTACGTCGTCGTCGCTGATAGTGACGGTGGCGCTAGCGGTGCCGCCGATCTGATAGTCGCTGCCCACTTCCAGCGTCAGCACTATGCTCTCGGGTGGGTCCTCATCGATCAGGTCATTGACCGGGTTGACAAAGATGTTGGCTCCGAACTCTCCAGCGGGAATGACCACAGTACCAGAGAGCAGGCCGTAGTCCACTCCGTTTTGAGCCTGCCCAGAAACGCTGTAGCTCACCTCTAGACCGCCGGCGGAAGCCGGATCGCTGAGGTTGATGGTAAAGACACCCGGCACTGCGCTCAGCTCACTGCCGTTGCCGCCGGGCGTGACGGTGACGATGGGAGCGTCGTTGTCGGCAATGGTCGCCGTCAGAGTTGTGCCATTGAGCGCTTCATAGACTGGGTCGCCGCTGCTAACGCTG
>DATNQE010000838.1:0-3231 GCA_036702895.1 Trichocoleus sp.
TACGAGGAGGTTTGGGATGGGCTGATTTTAGACATTACCGACCGCAAGCAGGCTGAGGAGGCTTTGCGCCAGAGTGAAACCACTTTGAGCGCCCTCATTGCCAGCTCTCCTGTTGGCATTGCCCTGTTTGATCAGAACCTACGCTATGTCCACGTCAACGAGGCGTTAGCCAAGATCAACGGCATTCTCTTAAGCGAGCACCCGGGACGCACTCTGTGGGAGGTTTTACCCCAGTGGGCTCCTGTAGTCGCTCCTGTGCTGCAGCAGGTGATGCAGACTAAGGAGCCGCTGCTTAACCAGGAGGTGGTAGGAGCCACCTATCCTGCTGAGGTTGTGCGGCACGGCCTGGTCAATTATTTTCCTGTGCATCTGCCCGATGGCCAAGTATTGGGCGTGGGCGTGACATCGATAGATGTTACTGAGCGCAAACACATTGAGGAGGCTCTACGGCGCAGCGAGGAGCGGCTTCGGGTGAGTCAGGAGCTGTCTCTAGATGCATTTACCATCCTTGATAGCGTCCGTGATGAATCTCAGCGGATCGTGGATTTTGTCTGCGTCTATGCCAATCCCAAAGCGGCGGAAATTACCCAGTACCCTGTCGATGAACTAATAGGTCAACGCCTTCTCGAGCTAATGCCGGGCAGCCGCAGCAATAGCGATCTGTTCGAGCGGTATGTGCAAGTTGTGGAGACGGGGGAGCCCCACGACCTAGAGCTCTACTACAACGCCGACGGCATTTCCAGCTGGTTCCGCAACGTAGCTGTGAAGCTCGACGATGGGGTAGCTGTCTTTTTTAGCGACATTAGCGATCGCAAGCGGGCGGAGGCCGAGCGGGAACAGCTTTTGCAGCGGGAACAGGCGGCCCGGCAAGAAGCCGAATCGGCCAACCGCATCAAAGACGAGTTTCTAGCGGTCCTTTCCCACGAGCTGAGATCGCCCCTCAACCCCATTCTGGGGTGGGCAAAACTGCTGCGAAGCCGCACCCTCGACGAGCAGCAGATTGCCCGTGGACTAGAGGCGATTGAGCGCAACGCCAGCCTTCAGACCCAGCTCATTGAAGACTTGCTCGATGTCTCTCGCATTCTGCGAGGCAAGCTCAGCGTCACTATTGCTCCGGTGGATCTGGCCGCTGCGATCGCAAATGCCCTTGAGACTGTGCGCCTGGCGGCAGAAGCCAAATCTATCCAGATTCGCTCGTTTCTAGAGCCGAATGCTCTACAAGTTATGGGGGATGCTGTGCGCATTCAGCAAATCATCTGGAACCTGCTGTCAAACGCAGTTAAGTTCACCCCTGAGGGAGGGCAGGTCGAGATTCGGCTGGAGCAGCTTGGTTCTCAAGCCCAGATCACCGTGAGCGATACTGGCCAGGGCATCAGCCCTGACTTTTTACCCTATGTCTTTGAGTACTTCCGGCAGGCCGATGGCACCACCACTCGCAGGTTTGGCGGGTTAGGATTGGGACTAGCGATTGTTCGCCACCTAAGCGAGCTCCATGGAGGTACGGTCTCTGCCGAGAGTCCTGGGGAGGGACAGGGGGCAATCTTCAGGCTCAGGCTGCCGCTGACCCATAAAGGAGCCCAATCTGCCAGTGGCCCAGAATCAACTCTTCCCATCACCATTGGTCACAGTGCCCTCCTGGCGGGTCAGCACATCCTGGTTGTCGATGATGAGGCCGACACCCGTGAGTACCTCAGTTTTGTACTGAGGCAGGCCGGTGCGACTGTCACCTTAGCGGAATCGGCGCTACAGGCACTCCAGGTGCTCCGATACTCAAGTCCCCACGTCCTCATCAGCGACATCGGCATGCCGGAGATGGATGGCTACGGGCTAATAAAGCAGGTTCGGGCTATGTCTACCGAGCAGGGTCAAATTCCCGCCGTTGCCATTACAGCATATGCCGGAGAAAACGATCATCAGCGGGCGCTAGAGGTCGGTTTTCAGCAGCATGTTTCTAAACCGATTGACCCAGAGAGCCTGCTTCAAGTAGTTGCTTCATTAAGCGCCGCGGGCAGCCCTTAAAATGCTATTCACTTCCACCAAGCCGGCGCGCTGCTTGTCTGCCTTACCTTTCCAGTTTTTGCGTCAAAAACAATGCTCAAGATTTTTCGGGACTACTGGGGATACCTGACTGCAGTGGTTGTCCTCGCCCTGACGTTCATACTGCGCCCCGACATCCTAGAGCGCCTGCTAAACTCCGACGGATTTATCCCCCACGGGCATTGCTATTTATGGCAGCCGGGCCTGGTTTGGCTGCATCTAGCCTCTGACCTGCTGACGGGGCTTGCCTACGTCGCTATTTCCGCCACGCTGGCCATCCTGGTCTATCGCACGCGCAAAGAAATTCCGTTTCACTGGATGCTGCTGGCCTTTGGCACGTTTATTGTTGCCTGCGGCAGCACGCATTTTATGGCCGTGTGGACGTTATGGCATCCTACCTACTGGCTAGCAGGGGCTCTTAAAGCGATTACGGCCTTTGCCTCTGTGGCAACAGCGGTCGCCTTACCCGCTTTGGTACCCCGCTCAGTACTACTGGTTGAAGAGGCCAAGCTCTCTGAGGAGCGCCGGTTACACCTCGAATCGGCTAACGAAAAACTCAAGGAGCTTGATCTGATCAAAACCCAGTTTTTTGCCAATGTCAGCCACGAGCTGCGCACACCCCTCACCCTGATCCTGGGACCAACAGAAAAGCTGCTTGAAGAAACGGATTTAGAGGCCGAGCAGCGCCGCAGCCTCGAAGTGATTGCTCGCAACGCCCGCCTGCTGCTGAAACAGGTCAATGATTTGCTAGATGTTTCTAAGCTAGAAGCCAAGGGCATGGAGGTTTATCCGGGGGACTTTGATCTGGCTCAGCTAGTTCGGCGAACGGCTGCCAACTTCGACGGCTTGGCCCAAGAGAAACAGGTCGCGTTTGTTGTAGACACCCCTGATGCTGTCCCGGTTCAACTCGATGAGGCCAAAGTTGAGCGCATTGTTCTCAACCTGCTCTCCAATGCGTTTAAGTTCACGCCTGAGGGCGGCACGATTCGATGTGCGATCGCAACGACACACCACGCCAACAGCCCAGCCGAAGCAGGTATAAACCCGGCCGTCACAATTACCGTTGAAGACAGCGGGCCAGGAATCCCCCAACCGCTTCAGGAGGTCATTTTTGAGCGATTCCGCCAGGGTGAGGGCAGCGCCAATCGTCGCTATGGTGGAACAGGGCTGGGGCTTGCCATTGTCAAGGAGTTT
>DATNQE010000846.1:0-2729 GCA_036702895.1 Trichocoleus sp.
TTGAATAAGAGGATTTTGAGCTGGCACTGGGTGGCGGCGGATTGAGTGCCAAGGGGTGACGGTGGGTCAAGCGGTAGCCAGCGGCCAGCCTCTAGGTGCGTCGTAAAACTTTAAGCAGCATTGTCCTTTGGATTTTAGGCACTTTGGGCTTCTCAAAAGCGACCTCAACGGATTTTGGCTGACGCGCCTATGGAGCCTTTGGAGAGAGGGCATAATAGAGGCTAGCGCTGCCTTAGGGGGATTGGGGGGAGCTGGCGCTTTAGGTTTTCGGACGGCTGGTTGGCCGTGGGCTTGTCCTTTTGAAATGAGCTGCAGCCGTGACACGACTCCCCCGGACCTCCTACACCCCAAGGCGTTTGCTGCAATCGCTCAAAAACCCCTCCCTGCGGCTGATCTTTACGGTGCCGGTGCTGCTGCAGCTGGTGACGGCGGTAGGTCTGGTGGGCTACCTGTCGTTTTTGAACGGGCAGCGGGCGGTGCAAAACCTGGCGGGACAACTGCGGGGGGAGGTCTCGGCGCGCATTGAAAAGGAGCTGCGCAGCTATTTTGGCGAGCCCCACGCCATCAACCGCATTAACGCCACGGCGTTTGCCTATGGGGAACTAGATATTAACGATGCCCGCAGTGGTGAAAATCTGCTGTTTCAGCAGATGAAGATTCACCCCACCATTGCGTTTGTCTACTGTGGTAGCGCCCGCTCGGGGGAGTTCTTTGGGGTGTTGCGATCGCCCGACACTGGGCAGCTCCAGCTTTCCTACGGCAACGCTAGCAATAAGTTTTTTCGAGACTACTACAGCCTGGATGTGCGCGGCACTCGGCAATATTTTCTGTACCGGGCCGACAAGCGCTACGACTCTAGAGATCGGCCCTGGTTCACAGCGGCAACGACGGCGGAAGGTCCGGCTTGGACCCCTGTGTACATTGCCTTCACCACAGGATTGCCTAATGTAACCGCCAGTCTGCCCGTCTATGACCGCTGGGGAAAAGAACTTTTGGGGGTCTGCGCGACAGATGTGGTGCTGCCGGAGGAGTTTCGCTCGTTTCTAAAGGACTTGCAGATTGGCAAATCGGGGCAGGCCTTTGTGCTGGATCGCTCTGGGCGACTGATCTCGAGCTCGACGGATGAGCCGCTGATGGTGGTTGAGGAAGGCAAAGAGCCCAAACTGCTGCGGGCACTCGACAGCAAGAATCCCCTGGTGCAGCAGTCAGCCCAGTTTTTGCAGGATCGCTACTGGCGACTCGACAACATTCGGCGGCCCCTGCAGCTCAACTTTGAGCTCAACGGGGAGCGGCAGTTTTTGGAGGTGCTGCCGTTTAGCGATGGTTACGGTCTGGACTGGCTGATTGTGGTAGTGGTGCCCGAGTCGGATTTTATGGGCCAGATCAATGCCAACACGCGTATGACTGTCGTGCTTTGTGCTGGAGCGCTTGCGATCGCAATTCTCGTCGGCATCTTGCTCACCCGCCGTGTCACCGATCCAATTCTCAAGCTCAATGTCGCTGTTAGAGAGATTGCCCAGGGCCACTGGGATCGGCCTGTTGAGCTAGACCGTAGCGACGAGGTTGGTGAACTGGCAGACTCTTTCAACCGCATGGCCCTGCAGCTGCAGGAATCATTTCAGACTCTAGAGGCACAGAAAAACGCCTTTGCTCGTTTCTTCCCGCCCGAGTACCTCAAGTTTCTTGACAAGCAGAGCGTTACCGACATTGACCTGGGCGATCACGTCAGCAAAGAAATGGCGGTGATGTTCTCCGATATCCGTATGTTTACCAGCCTGGCGGAGAAGATGGAGCCGGATCAAACCTTTGACTTCATCAACGCCTACCTCCAGGGCATGTCTCCCGAGATTCGTGCCCACAACGGCTTTGTGGTGAAGTTCATGGGTGATGGGGTGATGGCCATTTTCCCTGATCGGGTTGAAGATGCCCTCGATGCCGGAATTGCTCAGTTTGAGAGGGTGCGCGAATTCAACCAGGCCCGACAGCAGCAGGGTGAATCACCGATTGACGTGGGCATTGGTTTGCATTTTGGCCATCTCATGCTGGGCATGGTCGGCGAGCATAACCGCATTCAGGGCGACGCCCTCTCCGATACTGTCAACCTGGCGGCCCGCCTAGAGGGCTTAACCAAGCTGTTTGGTGTGTCGCTGATGGTTTCCGAACAGGTGCTGACTAAGGTCACCGATCCCCATCGCTACCAGGTGCGGTTTCTAGCGCGGGCCATCGTCAAAGGCCGCACCGCTCCCATTGCCATTTACGAAGTGCTTGATGCTGCTCCCGAAGCTGCCCGCTACCTAAAGCTGCAAACCCTGAGTGACTTTGAGCTGGCGCTGAAGGAATACAGCAGTGGCAACCTGTCTGCTGCTAAAGAGGGCCTAGAGCAGGTGCTAGCCGTAAACCCTCGAGACGCCACCGCTAAACTATATCTAGAGCGCGTCGAACAGCTTATGGTTCAGGGCGTTCCTGATGATTGGGACAGCATCTGGTCATTTTCCGAGAAGCGATCGCTTTAACTCCTCATGCTTTGCCGACTCATTTTGTTATCGCAAACGTGGGCGGTCAGGTATCCTGCTGAACCTCGCTAACACCCACTACCCAGCCGCTTATCTACCCCTGGCTCCACGTCACCCTATGCTCTCCCTTGCCTCTGCTCCTCTGGACGCGCCGCTGCGGGTAACTGAAGTAGCCGCGCTAGATGAGTCCACACGACGGCAGCTTTTGGGCCTGGG
>DATNQE010000862.1:0-7382 GCA_036702895.1 Trichocoleus sp.
CGTCGGGCTTAGCCGTATGCCAGTTGAGCAGCCGCAGGACGGGCCGCTTCCGATTGGCGGCGCGAATCTGCAGGGTTTGACCCTGATCCAGTTCAACCCTCAGCTGCTCGACATACACGCCGCTGTCCTCGATCTCGATAACGGCCTGGCGTGGTTGCTCCTGTCGCCAGTAGGTAATGGCGTCGGCGAGCGTGGTAAGGATTGGGGGCTCATCCGAGCTGACTGCAGAACGAGGAGCCAGTTGACGAGCCTCAACTCTTCCAGGGGTGGCACTGTCAGCCTCTAAGACCTGGCGCACCCGGTAGGTTTGGCTCATTTTGGCCAAGCTGTCGGGGTAGGCAATCTCAAGCAGCCAGCGGTTAACGCTGACGAGCGCACTGCCCCTGGGCTCTCCCAAAATCAGGTCCCTTAAGCGGCGCGGCAGCTCGGCAATGATAAAGCGGTTGTCTTCATAGAGCCTGACCGTTGGCATCAGCTCGTTGATCTCGCCTAGGATTGCTTCCAGCAGCCCGGGTGTCGGCGTAGTTTGGGCCTCAAGCTGGGCCAGGAGTGCCGGGGAGAGGTGCGATCGCAAAAAGTCTGACATCGGAGAAGACCGTCTCAGATCAATTCGCCACTGGTCAGGGTTCTTGATGTCAGAAACGCTCAGCAGCGGCCGCTGCACAAACGGCATTAGCGATCGGTCGTACTCGCCGCCGCCGACATCGGCGCTAAAGCCGTAGTGATAGCGCACCATCACATCTTCTGGCGGCAGCTGACCGGGGGGAAACACAATGCGCCCCAGCTCAGGATCGACTGCTACATAGCCCGGTCGAGGGCGGTAGTGCCAACCGCTCAGGTCAGCCGCCATCAGTCTGCTGGCGGGAATGGGAACGTCCTGGGTGCTTTCCTGCCAGCCCGGTGCCCAGATCGCCAGCGATTTGTCCTGGCCGTAGTAGACACTTTCGGCAATGTCGCTGGCCGGGTTCGGTAGCGTGGTCTCGAAGGCGTAGCGACGAATCGGCACCGGCAGATTGAGCTCGCTGGCGATGTCGTTGGGGTCTATTTCTGGCTGAGGGCGGGTGTAGAGGGCTGTGTCGTTGCCCAAAACGCTAAAGGTGTAGCAGTGCGGCCCCACCTCTTCCCGACAGTAGGCAGACGTTTGGCTCACGGAGTAGGGCTGCAGCCGCCAGACAAACAGCCCGACATGGGGCAGGTTGTAGCGGCCCGCGTCAGGCTGAGCCGCAATGCGGCGCACTTCTGCCATGTGGGCCACCGTGTCAAAGGGTCCGCCGAGCCGAGAGAGGGCTGCTCCCTGACGCAGATCGACCGTGCGGCCCTGCTGCGGGCGCAGGTGGTTGAGCCCCTGGTTCCAGCCCAGCAGCCGGTAAAACTCCACAGCGCGAGCGGGCCAGCCCGCCACGTCCTGGGCCAGCAGCTCCAGCAGGGCCAGCGTTCCCTTGCGGCGGCGGTAGCGCAGTGTATTGGCCACCTCCCGCCGAGGCACCAGCACCCGGTTGCGCGCCTGCCCCTGCGGGGTTGTGATCGCGCCGGGTGTGCCTGCCGCCGCCACAGGTCGGTAGCCGATCAGATCGGCGATGTAGGGAACGGCCCAGTCTTCGCAGGTCTCAATAAACCAGTTGCGATACAGCTGGTCTATATCCCCCTCGACCGCGTTGACCTGCTCGGTAATCACCTGCAGCAGCACCCGCAGAGGCCCCCCCATTTCAGCATCACGATGGCGGTAGATCGCGGGCAGAAGCTGGTAGAGACGGTCGGGGTTAGCGCTTTGAGGGGGGGGCAGGTGGGCGTTTTGGTCGGGGCCTTCGGGGGGGATCATAGGGTGATTTCCTCCAGCTTCAGGGTTTCGGGCAAGTTAGGACTGAGAATGGCAAGCTGGGCCGGGCGAATGGGCAGCCCCTCGGCTTCGGCGACGCTGGCCAGGTTGGCCAGAATTCTCGGGCGCGGCTGAGCGGGAGGTGCGGTCTCGGGGGAGTCCGCAGCGGCCTGAGACGGCCGGGCTGGCTGCGCTAACTGCAGCAGCTTCTTAGCTAGGGTTTCAGGGTTCTCGGCCTCGGTTTCGGAAACGCTGTCAAGAATATCTACATCCACGTAGTCCACCCCGGGCACCTGGTGAATCACGCTGATTACTTCGCTCAGCAGCACGTCCTGGCCCAAATCCCGCCGCTCGAAGCTGAAGTGCTCAAACAGCGCCGCTTCGATGGCAACCTTAACGACCTCCCATAGGTAGTCCGGCAGGATGCGCACGCGGGCAGAAATCAGCAGAATCATCAGCTCACGCAGCTCGATTTGCAGCGGCTGGTAGGGGTCACCAAAGCGGCGCAGCGCCCGCCAGAGATTACGGTACAGGTCGGAGTTCTTCTCAATCGGGCTGTTGTCTGCTCCGGCGATGGTCAGATGGATCAGCTCCCGACGACCGTTAGAAACGGCCTGGGCATCGGCCTTGGCAATGCCGGCAAAGGTGCGCACAAAGTCAGCATAGTCCTGCACCGAGACCAGACGGTCGAGGGCCATCACCGCCATCGGTGCGTTGCGCTTAGCCTGCAGGATGGTCTCGCGGTTAGCCCCACCCGTGGCCGGCAGCGGGTTGATCACCCCTTTGACGCCCAGGGGCCGCGTCGCCAGCAGCTTGACTTGCTCAGCTTTGACGTTGCCCACCTGGCCGATGCCATCGCGGTAGACGGCCCGCACGTTTTCCGTGCCGCTGGGTAGTCGCGCCCCCTGCACGCCATCACCAAAGATCACGGTGGTCTGGTTGTCGTCGTTGGTGCGGGTGATGAAGCTGTGGTCGGTGTTGGCGGCAGCCGCCAGGTTCTCGACCTCGTGCCACCGGACCTCGTTGACCCGCACCTCTAGCGTGCTCTCAGACCCCGCACGGGTTGGAGCCGACAGGTAGGTCAGGGGCGACTTGCTCAGCGCAAACTGCTGCAGCGCCTTACTGCCGTCACCGCTGCCTAGGACTTCCCGGCGGGTTTCGCCGTGGGTGGCCTTGATCACGTTGCCATAGATGGTGACGGTGTCGCGCTTGTACTGGTAGGCCAGGGGCTGGGCCAGCTGCAAAAAGCTGTGGGGCGTATCGCCCGGCAGGTCAACGAGCTGAGGCGAGGGAGCATTGCCCTGGGCAGCGTTCGCTGCGGCCTGGACAGCGGGCTGTGCGACCTGGCTTACGCCCTGGCGCACCCCGGCCAGCATCACCAGCTCGCTGGCCCTAACGCCTTTGGCACCGGGAATGTCGGCCCGCTCGCCCGATACGATCAGCCAGCGCCCTGGCTTGAGTCCGTCGTGGAGCCGATCTAGCTCAATTTCAAACGGCCCGCCGGTTTCTGGGTCTTCGCCGCCGATGGTGTTGGCAATGGGATCAATGACTTCATCTGCGATCTCAATCGGCTCACTCTGGGCGTGAATGGTCATTTGCCGCAGGGTTGCCAGGGTGCGATCGCTAGCATCGAGCCACGGTTGGTCTAGGGTGAGCTGGGTCACTTTGCCGGTGATGCCGTACTCCGCCTTAGAAACGGTCTGGGTTCCCAGCACCCGGCTGACGATCTGGCGATCGGGGCGGTTGATCACGACCCAGCTGCCCGGCAGAATCTGGTCGTACTGGGCATCTAGCGCCAGCGTCTTTTGGGTAACGGTGCCAGCCGTAGCTTCAAACTCGACTCGGATCTCTAGCGGGTTGTCGGCGCGCAGACCGCCCTGAACCGTCAGCACCAGGCCGTTGATAACTTCCCTGAGCACTCTGCCGGGGTTAAATGAGCGGCTCAGCACGGTGCCGTTAATCGCCTGAACCGTCAGGCTACTGCGATTGTTGGCAAAGCCAATTACCCGAAACTCATACTGCAGGTCGCTAATGCCAAAGATCAGCTGCAGAATCTGGTCCTCCAGCATCAGCGGCGACTCTAGCACTTTCACGGCCAGAGGGTCGGCGGCTGTTGGTCCCTCAATTAGAAGGATTTGATAGGCGTTGCCCGCTTTGAGCGCTAAGGGAGCCCTGAGGGAAACGGGCTGGTTCCTCAGCGTTGCCTCGACGCTCAGCTCATAGGTCCCCGACGCTGCGGCCTGGGTTGCGATCGCAACCTCGCCAAAGGTGAGCGGCTCATTATTGACCAGCAGCGTCTCTTGCCCCAACCGAACCGTGGCTGAACCCAGGTTGGCTACGGCATGCAGCACCTTTACCTGGAGGGTGCGATCGCTCGCTGCGCTATCTGGCACGACAGCAATCTGGTTCTGAAAGGACTCACCGCCAGGGCTAGGCGGCAGTGCAACCACAGCGTACGCCCGCCCTAGAGCTGCCTCAACCGTGAGCGACTGTCTAATGATGCTCTCTTCCCGCTCCCCGGCATTAAAGACCTGAACAGCAAGCTCGATGCGAGGGGTGCCGTCAGTTGCCGATTGGGTCGGTATCGGCAGAACCCGGTAGTCGGTTGCTGCTAGCGGCTCAACGTTCTCGAAGAGTACCTGGTCGTTGATCTGCACATCAACTCGGCCTGCGCTGGCGATGGCGTGGATAAAGCGAACCTGAATTCCTTGAGGGCTCATGGAGGCGCTCAGGTAGGTCGTCGTCTGCCCCAGCTGGGTAGTGACACGCGGGTCGTTGAAGGGCACAGCAATAGGCGTTGGCGGAGCAGCGCCGCCTTCCTGGGTAAGGGAGGCCAGAACGTTCAGGGTGGCCGGCGTGGGGCTGCGGGCCAGGGTTCGCCCTTCAGGAGCGACGATATGGCTTCGCCAAACAACCTCAGAGGGCTGGGTCAGCGGCCACTCCTCGTAGCGAATGGGGTGCCCCTGGTTGTTTTCGTAGACCGGCTTGAGCGGGGCGTTGTGGCCAAAGAGCGCGGCTTTAATGCCGAATTTTTCGACGGTTTGAACCGGGGTGAGCCCGGTTTCCGGCGCGACGGCGGTACTGCCCCAGGCCGAGTAGAGGGTGGATTTGAGGGCGGGGTTGAGGTTGACCAGCAGCTGGGAGGCAATGTCGATGGCGGGGGCAAACGCCTGGCTTTGGGAGCGCTTTAGCTGCTTGGCATTGGCAGGCGGCAGCGAGGGCGGCTGGGAGAGCGCCTTGACGGCTGCCTGGGTAAGGGTGGGCAGGGCCCGGCTGAGGCGCTGAGTCACGCCTAGCTGCGGCAGCGCCTGGGTTGAAAACGGGGAGAAGCCTCTTGCCTCAATGAAGGGGTCCGGTGGGGCAATATTGGGCGCTGCGGCCATTGAATTTGCCCGCACTGGATCGATCAGCTCGCCTTCGATCAGCTCGCCTGGAGCTGCTGCCGCAGGCAGCAGTTTGACCTGGGTGCGCTGCTTGTCCAGACTGAGCTGAACTGTTTGAATTTGCCGCACCACCTGCTGTTCAGGGCCGCTGCCAAAGACGAGCAGCAGGGGGTCGTTGGCCTTGAGCGTGGGGTTGGGGCCAACAAAATAGAGGTCGGGCCTTTGGGCGGCGTTGTCCAGCGTGATGAGCTGAGGGCGGATCAGTCGCGGCAGCAGCTGATTCCACTCGGTGCGAGCCTCTTCGTCCTGCTCGGTTTCAAACGGCTGGGGCAGTTCGCCAGGGGCAGGCAGGCTTTGCGATCGCGTTCCCCTGGGCACCTTAGCGTTTTCGTTGAAGCCTGGCTCCATTGTAAAGGCCAGATAGACGCTGGCGGCCACCCCAGGGCGCAGTCGGTAGCCCACCAGCCGGGCCAGCTCCAGCACGGAACGACGCTCGTTGGCGGTGCGCAGGTAGCCCTCGTTGGCGATGCGCTCCTGGTAAAAGGTGAGCACGTCGGCCACGGTGGCCCAGGCATCGAGCAGTGCGATCGCAGGGTCGTGGGGGTCGCGGGTTTTCAGGGGGGCCAGGGCGGGCAGATCGCTGCTGGAGAGCCGGGCCAGCAGCGCTTCGAGAAAGGTCGCGTGGGTGCCTAGGCGGTAGCTCAGGACGCTGAGTCCGGGGCGGTTTCCAACTCGCCCGGACAGGGCCAGGGGGCCAGTGCAGCAGTCGCAGTTGGGGGTCATCGTCCACCTCGCAGGTGCAAAATCAGCTTGCCGTTTTCAGGGAAGTTGGGGTCATTGTCTAGGCGAGCGACCTCCAGCGGACCAAGGGGCAACAGCCCCTGCTCCAGCTCGCCGTTGGGGCCTTCATGCAGCCGCTCTAGCCGGGTGACGACGGCGCTCTCAACGCCGGTTACGGCCTGAGCTGTAGCGACCAGGCGGCTGAGGGCGACGCCCTCCCCAAAGCTGAGGCGATCGGGGTGGAAAAAGCCCTTTTCGCCGCTGGCCGAGGTGCTGCTGCCCAACGCCTCTAGCAGCGCCGCCTTGACGTGGCCGCGAATATAGTCGGGCTGCACACAGATCGTCATTTCCAGGTGCAGCGCTACGGACGTAGCGGGCTGCACAATGACGTCGTGGCCCATGCGGCGGTAGCGGTAGAGACGCTGTGCGATCGCATCGAGCAGCCCCTGCTCCGCCTCGCTCTGGCCAAGGGCATCGACCGCCACCAGCACCTCCGGCCAACTGCCGGTCCAGCGCAGCACCGCCGCCGCCCGCTGCACCGACCCGGCAAAGTCGCGCATGACCAGATCGGCGTAGTCCTGGGCCGTAATCGCCCGCTGCAGCTCCTGGCGGAAGGTGCCCGGAGCAAACAGCTTCACCTGCTCCAGCGGCTCCGGGTTGGAGCCACCCACCGCTGCGAAGAGCTGGCGCGGCTCCAGGTAAATACCGCTCTCAGTGCTCTGGCGCAGCACCACAAAGGCCAGGGTCTCAGCCCCAATGTTGCCGCTCTCGCCGTTGCCGATGCGATAGGTGGCCGTGAATTCGCTGCCTGCCGTTGGCAGCGCCCCCAGCTCGCCGTCGCCAAAGCGCAGGTGGGCCTGACCGTCGTCGTCCATCTCGACCACGACGTGCCGATCTAGCCTGCCGCTGGCCAGCAGATCGAGCTGAGGCCTCCAGGCGCCCTGGGAGTTGTGCAGCTCAATCCAGGGCTGCGCCTGACGCGGGTCCTGGCGCAGCATCTGACTGGCTGGAAGGCTCTGCAGCGGCTGATAGAAGGTGAGCGGGGTCCGATGCAGGCTGGGGGTAAAGCGCCCCGGTATCGGATGGGCTGGCGTCGGGTACCCCTCGGCGCTGCACTGGGACACGATGGTTTGGGTGGGCACTGCCCCCAGAGGTTCGCCGCGCACGGTGCGGCCATGATCGGCTAGCACGATGTTGCCGCGTGCTACGCTGATGGGCCCTAACAGTCGGCACTCTGGAGTCGGCCCCAGGGCCGAGAGGCACAGTGAAAAGGGCAGGGCATCGGCAGCGGCCCACTCGATCTCCACTAGGGGAATGGGGCGACCGGCAGCATCGTGGTAGAGCGAATCGACCGTCGGTGTCACCTTGGTCAACCGCACCGCGTGGCGGTGGGCGGGATTGGC
>DATNQE010000865.1:0-3981 GCA_036702895.1 Trichocoleus sp.
CGTCGGGCTCATAACCCGAAGGTCCATGGTTCAAATCCATGCCCCGCCACCAAATAGAAAAAGAGAGGGTTCTCCAAATTGGAGAACCCTCTCTTTTTATGGTTTTCTGGCTATGGCTTTCTAGTTCTGAGGTCGAGCTTAGCCCTGAGTTCGTCCTTAATACGGTTGAGAATAGAGGCCTCGTCCAGCGATTCTAAAATCTGGCTAACAACCGTCTCTGGTCCCTCTGGCCCCCAGGAAGCGCCGTTCGCCAGATAGGCTTTAGTAACCTGCCCAATGCTGTAGGTAGACACCCCTGCGACTGCCGCTTGAGTCAGGGCAATGGGAATGTAAGGCGCCAAAGACAGGCCGCCTGTCGCTACCGCCGAAGCCCCCAGCAGCCCCTTAAGAGAGCTCAGGCCTACCGTGATCAGCAGCTCGCTCACCGAAAGGCCACCGAGCCCAAAGGCAATTTGCTTGAGCAGGCGCAGAGCCCCGGCCTGGGTCAGCGGCAGACCGTACAGGCGCGAGAGAGCCAGGATCAGCACCACATCGATCACTGCGCCGCTGACGAGATCCGCCATCGTAATGGGGTTGAGGGCAACGGCAATGGCCTCGATCATGGCCCCATTCCAAATGGTGTCGTCGGCAATGCGATCGCAAATCTGCCGCTTGCGCGCCAGAATCTGCTCATTGACCTCGTTGGCATAGATCAGCGTGTTCAAGGCCACTAAGGCCTTGCCTTCCCGGTGCAAAATATCCAGAATCTTGAGCTTCAGCTCTTGCACCTGGGGGGTTGAACGCCGCAGCTGTGGGACAACGCGGCCGTCGGGCTGCTCCACGACGCGGGCAACTACCGGAGCCGCAGCAGCCATCACAATTTCGTCCGGCGAAATCAAATCGCCCACCCGCTGGTCCCGCAAGGTTTCATAGATGGCCTGGCGATCGGCCTCTGGGAACTGATCGACCTTGTTGAACACTAACAAAATGGGCTTACTGGCCTGCCGCAGCGATTTCAGCGCCTCGTACTCCACACGGGTTAAGTCGCCCGCAACCACAAACAGAATCAGATCCACCTGATGGGCAACCCGATTGGCTAGCGCCTCGCGCGTGTCCCCGCCCACCTCGTCTAGACCAGGCGTATCAATTAGCTCAATGCGGGAGTTACCCACGCTTTTGAGCGATACCCTCACCAGGTCTGAAGGGTTGCGATCGCTCTCTACGGCTTCTCGGCTGATTTGCCAGCGAGTGCTTTCTATTTGCCGGGTTACCCCGTGGGTTGGCCCGGTTTCAAACAGTTCCTCTCCCAGCAGCGCATTCAAAATTGAGGACTTACCTCGCCCCACCAGACCAAACACAGCGATGTGAACAACACTATTCTCAAGTTTGTTCAGCAGTCCATTGAGGCTTTGCAGCGCATCCTCCAGCCCTGCACGCTCTCGCTCCGTCAGCTTTAGCCGACCCACTAGATTGCGTAAAATGTCTTGCGCCCGCTGGTAGCTTAGATCGCTCTGCAAGTCCTGCACATCGAGCACAACCTGCCCCAGAGCCTGCTCAACCTCGTCCCAAGTAGGGTCTTCAGTTCGATCAGGCCCGGTACCAGCCAACACTTCTGATTTCGGGGTCGTATCTAGCTCAAACGCCAAGTCAAAATCTGAGCCCCATTCTGCGTCAAACGCCGAATCAGCTGCAGCGACAGCACCAACAGAGGTGCCAGAAACATCCTCAGACCCATTTTTAGTGTCCACCCGAGCATCGTGGCACTCCGTTGGAGCGGGGTTTCCAGCAGTATTATCTACAGCTCGAGTAGGGTCTTCAGCGGTATCATCAACAACGGGTTTCCCCTCATCCTCTGAAGCCTTCGCGGCGGAACGATTGGCATCGGACATAGGCGTAGATCCGCATAGGCAACCTCTTTAAAGATACTCATTGAGCAGGGGTGAGCGGGCCAACAAATTTGGGGGGATAACCGGAATCCCCGGGAGAGGCATGATTCTAGAAAGTAAGAGATGAGAGAATACGCTTTAATGCCTGGAAAGAGCCCCTATGGAGTTTAAAAGCCTTGCTCAGAAGGTGAGCTACGAGCGCATTTTGCCTTGGATGAATGAACTGTTCGGCGAATCTGTAGTGATTTTTGAGGATGAGCCCCTTTTTATTGTCAACTTTGGCTCAGCCGTCGCCTCTACCAAGGTTGTCCCCTGGGGAGAAGATGAAGCCTTAATCACAACTCGCTCCTATGTGGTAACAGACGTTGAGGTCACTCCCGAGCTGAGCTACTTTCTACTGCGGGAGAACAACGGCATTTATTTTGGCCGCTTTGCTCTCGACTCGGAAAACGACATCGTGTTTGAGCACAGCCTGGTGGGCTCAGTCTGTAACTTGATTGAGCTGAAACACTCAGTGATGACAGTGATTCGGATTGCTGACGACTACGATGATGAAATCGTGACGCGGTGGGGTGGCAAGCGGGCGCTTGATCGCTGGTCCTCCTAAGAAAATCCCGTTAACTCTTTCTTTGAGGAATTAACGGGATTTACAGCTATTGCTAATGGATGTAACACGCCTCCGAATGGGGTTAGCCCCTTTTCCTCATGTCTAGGAGCTTAGGGCCCCCCATTTTGGGCCAGAATTGAAGGCTGCCAAAATGGGGCGTTGAGGGGCAAAATCCCTGCAAGGTTTAGCCGCAAGGTTTAGCCTGAGCCGCTCACCGTGACACCTCAGCCGGATTGGGCAGCGTGTACAGCAGCTCCTTAATGCGCACGCTTTGGCGCGGATCGAGCGCCTTTGGAAATGACAGCTCCAGTAGCGGGGCCTCAGAAGTTTGATCGAAGTGTTCTACCTGAGCTACCAGACGCACTGACTCAGCTAGATCAGCTGTGGGCATGATCACTAGCCCGACCGCCTGTCCCTGGCTGAATACCTGCAAAGGAGCTGTCAGTAAGTGCTCTGGGCTAAGCGCAAGCTGCAGGGTGCGGCTGTTGATTGACAACGCAGTTGAGGGAAAGTATTGCCCTTCAACGTACACCTGAGCAGGCGCTTGAATCTGTTTGCGCACCTCTACGGACGGCAGCGGTTGGGGCTCTCGAAATGCCCGCAGCAAGCTAGTGGCCAAAAATTTAATGGACTCCAACGGTTTGTCTGCGTTCGATCGCACTTGAGAGTACCACTCCCGCACGTCGGAGTACAGCACTAGCACCAGAGCATCCTGCTGCGCCTGAGTTAGGTTTTCAAAGGCAATCGCTAGAACCACTTCGTCGGCGCTGCGGGGCGTCACCCGCATTACCCGACCGGTCACAAGCGCGCGGGTGCCGTAGTCCCCCTGCAGATCTACATCCACCGCGTCAGGTAAGTTGGGCCAGTTCTTGAGGACCACCTGTGCCCCAGTTTCACTGATGTCTAGGGTTGTGCCGGTAAAGGTTTTTGGCCCAGCATGAATCGCAGTCAGTAAATGGCGATCGAGCCGGTGGGACTGCCGCAGCTGGGGTTGCTCTAGCGCCACCAAGATCGCCGCACACAGGAGCATCACGTTGACGACGCACCAGGTAGCGTTGATTAGTACCGCATCCCAGGTCTGCAGCTCAGTAATTAACCAGAAAGGCACCATGACCAGCGACAGCAGACTCATGCCGCCAGCGACCAGCAGCACCCGCACGGAGGACCAGTCAAAGGTGCGGCGGGTAACCTGTAGACCTTTATCGGTGACGTTAAACGTCCCCAGCTTGGGGTTGAGCAGGGCCATAAAGGTGACCAGACCATCCTGGAAGGCCATGGCGTACTCAAAAATTTCGTTCCAGAAGGAAAACCGCACCCCCTTGTGAATAATGTAGTTAGCGTTGAGCGCCAGCACAATCGAGGGTAGGGCGTAGGTCAACGTCTCCAAACCCAAACCCCGCACCGAGTTGATGCCAAAGACCAAAAAGGCGATGGGCGCGATCGCATACATCAGGCGCGGGAAGCCAAAGAAAAAGTGCGTCGTCGCCGAGGTGTAGCAAATCCGCTGGG
>DATNQE010000866.1:0-8344 GCA_036702895.1 Trichocoleus sp.
GCCTTTTTCTTCTTCACGACTAACGACCTGGGGTTTCAGCCAGAATTTCTGGGCCGAGTGCGGTTGGTGACAAGCATTGCCGCTCTCCTTGGCATTTGGATTTTTCAGCGATTTCTACGGGCCGTTCCCTTTCGCAGCATCTTTGGCTGGTCTACCGTACTCTCGTCGCTGCTGGGGCTCACCACGCTGCTGCTCGTTACCCACACCAACCGCTCTCTGGGCATCGACGACTACTGGTTTAGCCTGGGCGACAACATGGTGCTGACGGTAATGGGCCAAATTGCCTTTATGCCGGTGCTGGTCCTCTCTGCGCGACTCTGTCCACCGGGGGTAGAGGCCACTCTCTTTGCTCTGTTAATGTCAATTGTCAACCTGGCGGGTCTGCTGTCCCACGAACTAGGAGCGCTGCTGACCCACTGGTTAGGCGTCACAGAAACCCAGTTTGACCACCTCTGGCAACTGGTGCTGATCACCAACCTGACCACGCTGCTGCCACTGCCGCTGCTCTTTTTGCTGCCGGCGACTTCCTCGCAAGGGCTATCCACCTCCGATGAGGCTGCCCCGCAGCTGGAAGGGACTTCGGCAACGTCTGTTGCCCCGTCTTCTGACTCCAGCGTTGGTCCTGAAGCACAGATGTTAGTCGCGTCACCACTCACTCCAGAACTGTCTGCTACCGCTAGAGAGATGGCTGCTCGCGAGGCTATTAGCCGCGAGGTAGTTGCTCACGACCTCGATGTAGAGCTGCTGCCGTAGTCCCTTTCCAGCTTCAATGCTTTTAACTCGACCACTTCTAAGGCCGTCATTCGGTTTGGCCCCCTTGTCCGTTTGAAAGTTACACCTGCAACCTCATACCTGTAATGCTTACTTCCGAACCCACGAAAACAGCTTCTAGCCCCTCATTTACCCTGAAGGATTGGCAGGGCGGCTACCGCTCCCAGCCCGAGGAATTTGCCTACTGGATTAATGATATAGAGGGCCAAATTCCCCCAGAACTGACTGGCACCCTGTTTCGCAACGGCCCGGGGCTGCTTGATACCAATGGGTACCCCGTCAAACACCCCTTCGATGGCGACGGCCTGATCAACAGCATTGCCTTTCAGGATGGCCGAGCTTTCTTTCGCAGCCGCTATGTCCGCACCGAGGGCTATGTCGCCGAGCAAAAGGCAGGCAAACCCGTTTACCGGGGCGTCTTCGGAACCCAAAAGCCGGGCGGCGTGTTGAGCAATGCTTTTGATCTCAAGCTGAAAAATATTGCCAACACCCACATCGTGTACTGGGCCGACAAGCTGCTGGCCCTGTGGGAAGCTGCTGAGCCCCATCGGCTCGACCCACGCACGCTAGAGACTTTGGGCTTGGACTATCTCGACGGCCAAATTCAGCCGGGTGGTGCCTTTACGGCCCACCCCAAAATTGATCCAGGTCACCACGATGGTCAGCAGCGATTGGTGGGCTTTTCAGTCAAAACGGGCCTCTCTAGCACCATTACCCTGTATGAGTTTGGTCCGGATGGTGAACCTTTCTCGCGCCATAGCCACACCGTGCCGGGGTTTGCCTTTCTGCACGACTTCGCGCTGACGCCAAACTACGCCATCTTCTTCCAGAACCCAGTCAGCTTCAACCCAATGCCTTTCATTTTGGGTCTCAAAGGTGCGGCAGAATGCATCGCGTTCAACGACAAGGCCCCCACCAAGATTGTCGTGATTCCCCGCGACGGCCAGGGTCAAGTGCAGTTCATCGATACCGATTCCTGCTTTGTCTTCCACCACGCCAACGCCTTTGAGCAGGATGGGCAGATCGTGGTGGACTCTATTCGCTACGGCGATTTTCCCTCCCTCAAGGGCGGCGAAGACTACATGAACGTCGACTTCTCTCAGGTGCCGGAAGGTCAGCTCTGGCGCTTTAGGATCGATTTGGCGGCTGGAACGGCAGCCTCCACGCCGCTGATTGAGCGCAGTGTGGAATTTCCGACACTTGATCCCGAGCAGGTGGGTCGAAACTACCGCTACGTGTTTATCGGAGCGACCCACTCAGCTGTAGGCAACGCGCCGCTACAGGCCGTTCTCAAACGCAACTTGGAGACCGGTCAGGAGCAAATCTGGAGCGCGGCCCCCCGTGGGTTTATCGGCGAGCCCGTGTTCGTGCCGCGCCCTCAGCCACAGTCGGAAGATGATGGCTGGGTCCTGGTGCTGGTTTACAACGCTGAGCGAGGCTGCTCTGATTTAGTTCTCTTGGATGGACGCAATCTGGAGGCGGACCCTGTAGCACGGCTTAAGCTGCAGCACCATATTCCCTACGGGCTCCACGGCAGCTTTGTTCCGACCTACTTCGGGCCATCCGCAGAGTAGATTTGGATCAGCGGCCTTTGCCTTGGGGCGTAACCCAGCAGCGTGGGCATTCTGAGGCATACCTAACTTCTCTAGGGTTGAGATTAGCCTGTTATGTCCTCTGCGCTCAATGATGTTGCTGTGTGCTACCGCCTAACGCCTCAAGATCACGGGGTAAAGCTAGAGATTTGGGAGCTGCCCCCCGGCAGCTCTCCCTCGGATTTGACCTTTCTCTTTCGCTTGCAGTACAGCCTGCCCTCCCCAGCGGCAGCTCACGTCATGCTGGAGAAGCATCTTATGGAGAACGGCTACTCTGAGTCCCAAATCAAGCAAGTTGCTGAGCTGGGGGAGGTTCAAGGTAGCCCTAGTTGGGATGATACTGGCTGGGAAGCGCAGCCTATTAAGTCCCGCTAGGGTAGCGAGCTAGGGCAAAGCAATAGTTCAGATCTGCCCTCAGCCCCAGGCGATCGCAACTGCAATGAGCAGCGGGCCTACCAACAGCGCCGGCAGGAACGATGCTACCTTGACCTTCGCTACCTCCAGCAGGTTTAAGCTCAGGCCCAGAATAATCATGCCGCCAATTCCGGTGACGACCAGCACTCGCGGATCGTTCACGGGATCGGGCAGCAGGGTTGCTAGCAACCCTGCCAGCAGAGAAAGCCCACCCTGATAGACCGCAATCGGCAGCGCTGAGAACCCTACGCCAAATCCATAGCTGCCGGTCAGTGCGATCGCAGCCAATCCGTCCATCGTCGACTTTAGCGCCAAAATCGTGCTGTCGCCCGCCAGCCCGTTATTGAGGCTGCCCAAAACCGCCATGGGGCCAATGCAAAAGAGCAGGCTAGCGGCAACAAACCCCTCAGTAAAGCGCCCACCGCCTCGCACCCGCTGCTTGAGCCAATCTCCCACATCAATCAGGCGCTTCTCAATTTGCCACCATTCCCCCAGCAGCCCTCCCGCCACCATGGCCAGCAGCGCCAGGATAATGCCGTCAATGGGGCCTGCCTTAATTTCAGAGAGGCTTTGCACCATGCTAAAACCAATCACCAGCGTCATCAAACCAACCGCCTGAGTGATAATTTGGCGCATAGGCTGAGGCAAACGATTGCGCAACAGCAGCCCTACCCCAGTTCCCACCACAATAGTTGCAACATTGATCCAGGTGCCGCTAGTTTTAGCCCAAAACGAAAGCATGGCAAAGATTTAGAGTGAGCAGGTTAATCTCTAGGTAGACAGATTACGGTCAACAGACGCTATGGTTCTCCAAGTCAGCCTGATCCGCGCCCAGAATTACGATACTAACGAGTTACGCAAGCATCTGGAACAGGTTCTAGAGCCTCTCGGCGGCATAGCGGCGTTTGTAAAACCGGGTGACCGAGTGCTGCTCAAGCCCAACTTACTCACTGGGTCCAGACCTACCAAAGAGTGTACGACTCGCCCTGAGTTGGTCTACTGTGTGGCTCAAATGGTGCAGGCCGTGGGCGGCAAACCTTTTTTGGGAGACAGCCCCGCCTTTGGCAGTGCTCGCGGGGTCGCAAAGGCCAACGGGCTGCTGCCCCTGGCTCTGGAGCTCAATCTGCCCATTGTAGAGCTCAGTGGTCAGCGCTACGAAACTGGCCCAGCAGTTCTAGAGAGCGGCTTTGAGCATCTGCGGCTCTCTAAGGAGGCGATGGAGGCTGACGTAGTGATTAACCTGCCCAAGGTCAAATCCCACGTGCAGCTCACCCTGACTCTAGGCGTAAAAAATCTCTTTGGCTGCGTGCCCGGCAAGATGAAAGCCTGGTGGCACATGGAGGCAGGCAAAGACCGGCAGCGCTTTGGCACCATGCTGGTAGAAACAGCCCGCATGATTGATGCTGACCTGACTATCTTGGACGGCATTATCGGTCACGAAGGCAATGGTCCTAGCGGCGGCGAGCCGAAACAGCTAGGCATCCTCGGTGCGTCTGCGGATGTGTTTGCTCTAGACCGGGCGATGGTCGATGTTTTAGGAGTCGACCCGGCAGCCGTGCCGACAGTAGCCCAGTCCATACGCCTAGGATTAGCGCCAGCCACTACTGAAGCTATCCAGTTTCCGCTGCTCAGTCCTGATGACCTGCGCGTTACCAACTGGAAGCTGCCTGATCACCTCGCGCCGATTGATTTTGGTGCGCCTCGGGTACTGAAGTCTACTTTCAAGCACTTCTACATCCGGTTTATCAAAGAACCCATGGCTACGTACGCCGGACGCTGAACCTTCACCTTATAGACTTGCCGCAGGGATTTATCAGAAGGAACTTAAACGGTTATCAGCGTTCACCTTGACGAATAATTAACTGGCTAGTTATTATTCACCCATGGCCAGAACTCCCACGATTACTCAGGCCCAAATTCTGGAGGCGGCTCGCGCTGTCTTTCTAGAGCAGGGCTATAGCGCTACGACGGCAGATGTCGCCACTCGGGCAGGTATCTCAAGCGCCAGCATCTTTAAGCACTTCCCCACTAAAGAGGCGCTGTTTTTTGCCGCCATGGGAGAGCCCCCTTGCGATCGCATCTGGACAGCAGAGCTAGAAGCCCAGATCGGTCAGGGAGATCCGCGCGCTGATTTGCTGAAGATTGCGCTGCGCATCGCGGCTCACGCAGAGGCGCTGCTGCCGCAGATGATGCTGGCCTGGTCGGTGCGGCAACCGGGTGAAATTGTAATGCCGCCAGACATTGAGCCCGATTTTGCTGCGCTGACTGCGTTTATAGCGCGCGAAATGGCGCTGGGGCGCATCGTCCGAGGAGACCCACTGACCCCTGCCATGACGCTACTGCACACCGTTGTTGGCTTCGTTATGAGCAAAACTTTACCAAATAAAGCCGTCCCCCTCGATACCAGTCGCTTTCTGGAAGACTTTGTTGACCTACTTTGGCGCGGACTTGCCCCCAACGGGAAAGCCAGCTGATCTTTTTTTTGCCCTAAAAATAACTAACCAATTACTTATAAATCAAGGTTTCATTCCCCTGGCTTCTTGCATTTCTTCAATCCCTACTTAGAGAAACATCTATGGCAGTCATCCATCGAACCACCGCCCTACTCGAACCTGTTGATATCACTGCCCCTAGTTTTAGAGCCAATCCCTTTCCAACCTTTAAGCGCTGGCGTGAAAGCCGACCTGTTGTACCGGTCCACACGGCAGGCGAGCGGGCCTGGATTGTCACCCGCTATGACGATGTTGTGGCAGCCCTTACTGACGAGCGCTTAATTAAAAATCGCAGCAGTCTTCAGACGCCTGAGCAGCAGTGGCGACAGCGGTGGCTGCCGGGATTCATTAAAACCCTCCAGAGCAACATGCTCGAAACCGATCCACCAGATCACACTCGGCTACACGCTCTGGTGCATCAAGCGTTTATGCCGCGCCTGATTGCCCAAATGCAGGTTCGAATTCACCGCCTCGCCCACGAACTGATCGACGCTGTTGAGGCCACCGGCGAGATGGATTTGATTCGTGACTTTGCGCTGCCCATTCCTCTTGTCGCCATCAGCGAAATGCTCGGCATCGCTGAAGCCGATCGAGCTGCTTTTCACCGCTGGTCAAACGCCATGGTCAACGTGAGCAGACCGCTTGACGGGCTCCTTGCCGTGCCCAGCATGTACCAAATGGTTCGATTCCTGCGCCGCCTGTTTCGAGAACGCCGCCTCAACCCGCAGGATGACCTGACCAGCACCCTCCTGCAGGCCGAGTCGGAAGGTTCGCAGCTGTCAGAAGATGAGCTGATTAGCATGGTGGCGATCTTGCTATCCGCCGGTCACGAAACCACTGTCAACTTAATTGGCAACGGAGCGGTGGCGCTGCTGCAGAACCGGGCGGAATGCGATCGCTTGCGCAGTCAGCCTAGCCTAATGAAATCTGCCGTTGAGGAGCTGGTGCGCTACAGCCCTCCGGTGCTGTTTACGACGTCCCGCTACGCCCGCGAGGAGCTTGAAATTGCAGGTACTTCCATTCCCAAGGGGGAATTGGTACTGGCAGCTCTAGGCTCAGCCAACCATGATGAGTGTAGATTTGAGCACCCAGACACTCTCATACTGGATCGACCAAATAACAAGCATGTCGGTTTTGGAACGGGAATTCACCATTGTCTCGGCGCACCCTTAGCCCGGCTTGAGGCCAGCATTGCTTTCGAAGTGCTGCTCGAACGACTGCCCAACCTGCAGCTTGCAATTGATCCTAATAAATTGCGCTGGAACTTTGGCTTAGTAACCCGAGGAATGACATCGATTCCTGTCAAGTTCTAAGCGGCAATCATAGGAGCTGCTTGTCACTTCGTGGCTAACGTTATGTGCCTCGAACTTTGTCAAAAGACTGCGACAGCCTATCAATAAAAAAGTATTCAAAAGCACAAATTCGCAGCCACTGTAGTGAAACAAGCTGCCAAAGAGTTGAGAACGCCTTTGCTTCACTCGTCCTTGTTTCTACGCAACCGGAAAGGGAACGCCTATTGTCAATTTGCTTTCTATGCCGATAGCCAATCTTTATGGATAGACATAGCAAACTCATTTCTAAACCTGGGCAAATTAGAATGCGATGCAATCGTCTTTTCCATAAACACTTCACATCTGGCTTACCGTCATGGGTTCGCAAGCCTCTTCCAATCGGTCAAATCAAGTACTGCTGATCTTTGCGATCGCACTTATCTACTACATAACCGCAAAGCTTGGGCAGTACCTTGCGATTCCGCCTGGGTTTATAACGCCTGTTTATCCGCCCTCCGGCATCGCTCTGACTGCGTTTTTGCTTATAGGGTATCGGGTTTGGTGGGGCATTTGGTTAGCTGCCGTAGTCGCCGCAGCCTGGCCTCTTTGGGCTAATACGGGCATATTTTCAATGTCGCTGGCGGCAGGCTTAGGTATTGCCACCGGCTCCCTCTTACAAGCAGCCATTGGCAGCTTTCTGATCAAACGATTCATTGGCTCCCACCATATCTTCAACAGCGCACCCAATATCACCAAGTTCACGGCAATCGAGTTGCTGAGCTGCATGGCGAGCCCAACCTTTGGGGCAACGACCATGCTGCTGTGCGGGTTTATTGACGGAAAGAACTACGCGGTTAGCTGGTTAACGTTCTGGTTAGGGGACGCGATCGGCGTTCTGGTAATCGTGCCACTGTTGCTGCTTTGGATTGGCCGTTGGTTTGGTCGTCTTCAGCCCATTAGTCAGATCAGTATTTCAGAAACAACTGCGGCGCCGGGCTCATTTCGCCTCAGCCTAGAAGTCGCTATTTGGGCAGTCCTGCTCCTTGCCGTTGGGACAGTGGCTTTTGGCTTTGGCTATCCGGTTGAATACCTGCTGATTCCCCTACTGGTGTGGTCAGCCTTTCGCTCCCAACAGCGATTCACAGCAGTTGCAATTTTTCTGGTGGCAGCATTTGCGATCGCAGGGGCCATCCGCGGAACGAGTTCCTTCAACCGCAGCACCCTGAACGAATCCCTGCTGCTGCTTCAGGCATTTATCGGCACCGTTACCGTTACCACGCTGATTCTGTCAGCCGTCATACTTGAGCGAGAGCAAGTAAAAGCGCGCCTGGAGCGAGTCAATGAGGATCTAGAGCTCAAAGTTGAAGAGCGCACCGCTGCACTAAAGCAATCCAAGGAAGAGGCCGAGGTTGCTAGTCGCGCTAAGAGTGAGTTTTTGGCCAATATGAGCCATGAACTGCGCACGCCCCTCAACGGCATCTTGGGCTATGCCCAAATTCTCAGCCGATCTCAGAGCTGGGGTGAAAAAGAGCGCAAAGGCGTCGACATTATCTATCAGTGTGGTTCTCACCTGTTAACCCTGATTAATGACGTTTTGGATATTTCCAAAATCGAAGCTCGGCGGCTGGAGCTAAATCCTCAAACCGTTCACCTACCTGCTCTGCTACAGGGTGTAGCTGAAATTGTTGGCATTCGAGCCAGGCAAAAGAGCATTGACTTTGTGTATCTACCAGAGGCCGATCTGCCAGAAGGCGTTGAGGTAGACGAAAAACGGCTGCGGCAGGTGTTGATTAACTTGCTGGGT
>DATNQE010000868.1:0-4301 GCA_036702895.1 Trichocoleus sp.
CTGAAGCGATTTTAGAAACCTGATCTATGTCTCACCAAACCGCGTTTGAGTTTTTCCAGGGCAATTCCCTTTCTGACCTGTTTGCCGCCGACATTGGTGATGGGCGCTATGCGCTGCTGTTGAACTACCCGGCCACTGCCAAGTGGGCCGCCTACCCCAACGTTCAGCGCTACTTCCTGCAAGACGGCAGCAGCGAGTCTACCAAAACGTCGTTCGACAAGATTTGTCAGAAGGAACCCTGGAAAAATTTGGCGGTGCTGGGGGAACACCTGCCGGGGATTGCCATCATGCAGCCACCGAAGCTGCTCCACCAGTACTGGCGAGAGCACTTGGGGCACAACCCCAAGATTTTGGACATGGACTGCTCGACGTATTTGGATGATCTGGGAGACTGTGAAGGGGCTTTTGGCTTGAACGTTGACCCCTGCATCGACCAGGTAATCACGCTGTTTCCCTTTGACCGGCTGCGGTTTGAGAGGCACGCGGTCAACCCCGACACCCACTACCGTCTGCTGAGCAAAGCGACTCTTAACGAACTGGGCATCCCCTGCCCGAACTACAAAACTTACTCGCTTAAAGACATCGAACCCCGCAAGCTGCCGCTGCCAGAGCAGTTTCCGTACCTGATCAAAACCTCCCATGGGCTGTCGGGAGAGGGCACTTATATCATTCGCAACGAGAGCGATCGCAACTACTGCCTTGAGGAACTCGAGAAATACCAGGCCATTCACCTGCTAGAAACGGTGATTGTATCTGAGTTCGTCAAAAACGAGGTAAACAACTACTGTGTGCAGTTTTACGTTAGCAAGACCGGCGAGATCACGCTGATTGGGGTGACGCAGCAGCAGGTGGACCTCGAGGGCAACTACCAGGGCGGCCTGGTGGACTACACCAACGACCTGAGCAAGTTTGCTGAGTACGTGGGGCAGGTAGGTCGCTACGCCCACCAGCACGGCTACTTTGGCGTGATCGGGGTGGATATGCTCGAAGATAAAGACGGGCAGCTCTTTGCAATCGATGCCAATTTCCGCATCAACGGCTCCACGCCGCTGTGCCTGCAGCGCCACGACATGCGGGCATTGGGCAAGACCACGGCAAAATACTCCAGCGATTACCGCATGGAGGGCACACTCGACACGGTGCTGACGACGCTTGAACCCTGGCTGGCGCGCAAAGACTTTGTGATCCTCTCGGCGCTGGAAAAGGTAAAGTACGGCAAGATCTACACCGAAATCTACGGCATCGTCAGCGGCGAATCGCTGGCGGAAATGGGACAGCTTGAGCAAGCGCTGCACGGCAAGGGGCTGCATTTAACTGCGTAGGAATAATTCAGAACCCCCAAGAGTTGGCTGTGTTAAGGGGTAAAGGGAAAGCTGCAGATCGACACAAAAGGTGACTTTCTTCTCACAACAATTAATAGCTCCAGGGTTGTTTACAGAAATTACAACCTGGGAATCATAGTCGGTAGATGGTTCGACCTTAGAGTTTGTCGCTCAAGTGGACAAAGCATTTTGTCTGCAAAACCCCTTGAGAAGAATCTATGCCAGCTAAGTAAATATGAGCTTGAGAATTCTGCATTGCTTTGACGAGCAGTGCAGAATTTTTAAGTTCAGGCTTGGGCTTCTGTGGCAATTTCTCACGCGTAAAACTCCGTTTCTAACCAAGCCCGCTGCTCTCCCAACCTATAGCTGCTTTTTGGAGTTTCAATGCTGGAACAGCTGCAGACCTTTCTTAATCCCTACGGATTTATCCCCCACGGTCACTGCTACCTTTGGAAAACCCCTCTAGTCTGGCTGCATATTGTCTCAGATAGTGCGATCGCGCTGTCCTATTTTTCTATTCCTATTACGCTGCTTTACTTCACTACCAAGCGAAAAGACGTCCCCTTCAACTGGATTTTCTGCATGTTTGGGATGTTTATTTTGGCCTGTGGTGCGGGGCACGCAATGGATGTTTGGACGCTATGGCACCCCAACTATTGGACCGCTGGCCTGCTTAAGGCGTTAACGGCATTGATCTCCGTAGCTACGGCGGCTGAGCTCATTCCGCTAGTGCCCAAGGCTCTGGCTCTGCCCAAGCCCTCTGAGCTAGAGGCAGCCAACCGAGAGCTAGAAGCTGCTTTGCACCAGCTCCAGCAGACTCAAATTCAGCTCATTCAAACCGAGAAAATGTCTAGCCTGGGCCAGCTTGTTGCTGGAATTGCCCATGAGATTAACAACCCGATTAATTTTATTCACGGCAACCTGACCCACGCCAGTAAGTATGTCGATGATTTGATGGGGCTAATGCAGCTTTATCAGAAGACTTACCCGCAGCCCACGCCAGAACTTCAAGCGGCCCTTGAAGAGTCAGAGGCTGATTTTATCACTGAGGATTTGCCTAAGCTGGTGAACTCAATGCAGGTCGGCAGCTTGCGAATTCGGCAGCTCGTGTTGTCGCTGCGAAACTTCTCGCGGCTCGATGAGGCAGCAATGAAGCCCGTTAACCTGCACGAAGGGATTGACAGCACGCTTCTCATCCTGCAAAACCGCTTACAGACAAAGAGCGATGCTCCAACCGTTCAAATTGTTAAAGAGTACGGCGCTTTGCCCCTGGTCGAGTGCTACGCAGGGCAGCTCAATCAGGTATTTATGAACATCATTGCCAACGCAATCGATGCGCTCGAGTCGGGAGGAGTGGGGGCGCAAGAAAAAGCAAACCCCGAGGCTCAAGGGCTGCCATACATTCGGATTCGAACCACAATGTCTGATACAGGATGGGCAATGGTCGAAATTTCCGACAATGGAGCCGGTATGAGTGATCAGGTTAAGCAACGCATCTTCAACCCTTTCTTCACAACAAAATGCGTTGGCAAAGGTACAGGCCTTGGGCTGTCAATCAGTTATCAAATTATTGTTGAGAAGCACGGCGGCTCACTAGAGTGCACCTCTGTTCCCAAACGAGGAACCACGTTCCACATCAAGATTCCGGTTCAGCGCTCCCAATCTAATGCGCCTTCATTGAATCAGGTGTCGGCTGCGATAGCCTAACTGCTAAGAAATCCCTTGAGACGCCTGAAGTAAAGCAGCCAGAGCCCCTGCGCCGACTGCAGAAGCCCCTCCAGTGGCAGCTGTAGCAAACAGCCACCAGGCCGCCTTAGCAGCGGCGCGACGGGTCGCTTCTACCTGATCGCTGGCCTGCTGTTTAAGACTGCTGACCTGCTCCTGTACCCCTTGCTGCACAATTTCTACCGGCTTTAGCGCCAGAGACTGGAGGTGCTCAAGCTGCTCAAGCGAACCTTGGCCCATGTCCACTAGGCTGGACTGGGTTTTGTGCCGCACAGTCTCTAGCGCCTGCTTGAGATCTACCTGTTCCAGCGCTTCCAGCGGCAAATTTAGGGGCAAGTCTTGCAAAAGTTCGGCTGCACTGGGCAAGTCGTCAGGCAGGCTGTTCGCCAGCGCTAAAGAAGCCAGCCCCAATCCGTAGGGCAAACTAGCTTCGCCTCCCTGCCCAACGCCTTTAGCCAAAAGCTTTGGCAAGGCTGGTAGAGCCTGCTTAACCGCCATCTCTAGAGCTTTTTGCAGCAGCTCTTGGGGCAGCCCTGCCGACTCTGATTGTGAAGTATCGATGTCTGAAGTATCGATGTCTGAAGTATCGATGGGTGTTTCGCGAGATGTCTCCCTGGGGCTCGCTGGGGAAGCGGCAGCCAAGGCATCGTTGGCGTCGGCCCAGGCCGTTTCGATTTGGGTCAAAATTCGCTGCTTCTTCCGCTCACTGAGGTCTTCCCGCTGCTCTAGCTCAATTTCTAAGCTCTGGAGTGGCAGTATCGGCAGCGAGGTGGTTGCGGACAAATGCGTTTCGGCTTCGGTCAGCAGCTTTTGTAGCTTACGGTCGAGCCGCTTAGGGGTAAGGCTCTTGGCGTTGGCTTCGGCTACGTAATTGGTCAATGGCTGCCAAAACACCTCTGGAGGGGGGGCGGGTTCTGGCGACGCGGTTTGAACTGAAGGGGCAGGCACTGTTTGCAGGGTTTGCAGCTGAGCCTCAATGAGCGATCGCACCTCCGCCGTACTGAGCGCCGTGCGAATCTCCTGCCGCAAAGTATCCCTCAGGTTAGCCTGTGGCTCCGGCTGTTGCTCGCTGCTCGAATTACCAACCGTAAACGCTGCTGCAACGGCACCCACCAAGCGCCGCAGACCGCCCGTAGCCTGGTCAAAAACAAACCCCGCTACCGAATTCATTGTCTTGGTGCTCAGCCAGGTCAAAATCAGCAGGTAGGCCGACCAGATTAGAAGCCCTGCGATCGCACCGCCTACTGGTTCGCC
>DATNQE010000869.1:0-3814 GCA_036702895.1 Trichocoleus sp.
CAGGGTGGTGGTAGCAATGCCGAGGAACCCTGCGATCGCATCGTTCATGCCGCTCTGCCAGCTCAGGAGAAACACCCAGCAGCCTGCAAACGAGCAGGTTGCGTACAGGCTGGTGCTCTGGCGAAAGATCATGGGAATTTCTGCGATTAGCACATCTCTTAGCACCCCGCCAAAGACGCCCGTAATCACGCCGAAAAGGCTGGCTGGAAATAGCGGTATCTGTTGGGCTAGGGCAGCGGAGGTACCTGCGATGCTAAACAAGCCCAGGCCTAATGCATCTATCCAATCGATGTAGCGAGTTGCTAAGGGCTGACAGGGCAGGTTCAGGCGCGGCCCGTACAAAAAGATCAGCACGAGTCCCAGAATCCAAACTGGGTATTGCGGGTGCTCGACCCAAAATAGGGGCCGCTGATTCAGCAGGACATCTCGCAGAGTGCCGCCGCCTAGCGCCGTAACGAAAGCCACGATGTAAACGCCGACAACATCCATTTTTTTAGCCCTAGCAGGCACCATGCCAGATACGGCAAACACCAGCACGGCCAAAGGCTCAATAAAAGCTTGCAGGGCGCTTAACCGGCTAATTTGGCTGAGAATGAGCTCGAGTTCTACAGGAGACATAGGTGTGCTTAAGGAAAGGTAACCATCAACCTGGCGAGCTGTTGTGAGGTTGATGATATCCCGTGGATCACAGGGTGGGCGGTGGTTTGCCAGGGGGATGACCCAGCAAAATTGCCCCAAGCACAGCGAACTGCACTTAGGGCAATCGGGTTGGTTAGTATAACTGGGCCTTAGAGAATCCCAGAGATACGACCGTTAGGGATTGGACATTCTGATGTCTAGCTAAATGAACAGCAGCAACAGCAGCAAGAACAGAATGGGCGCGAGCCACGGCAGCGGCTCCCATTCCTCCACGTTGCGCTCCCAATTGCAGCTGAGGCAGACGTAGCGGCTCTCGCCATGCACAACCACTGTGTGGCGCCGACAGCGGGGGCACTCCAAGTGGTGCGGGTGCTGGGGGTGGGTCGGTTCGAGCTGATTAACCATGGCAACCGCCCTCCTGTTGTTTGGGTTGTTCGTGGGGGCGCAGTTGATTAACCGATCGTGCTGCAGGAGGCGGTAGATCACAGGTTGCCCCATGGTGTAGAACGTCCCAGCTGGACCGATACATTGACGAGGAGTGTTCAGTGGGGAAATAAGCTTGCATAGATCGAGAATCTCCAGACGAGGTGTGTGAGTAGACTGCGTGAGCTGCAGACCGCGTGAGCAACAGCCTGTGTGAGAATGGCAGGCTGCGAGGAGCTAGCCCCAGAATCTGGCTCCAGAAACTAGCTCAGAAATCAGGCTGTGACCGCTAGATTTCTTGTCTTGATTTTTATAAAGTTCCGATGTTCTGCCTAGGCAGGGGCTGGGGCTGCTGATTGGGAAGAACAGGAGCGCTTGGGGCAGATGCCCCCAACCTTTTTGCATCTCCAGATACAAAACAGGAGGTTTTGTGACCTGGGTAACTATATGAGGGGGCGATCTGTGGGAGATTTGCTTCACCAGATCTGCAATAAATCTGGATTAAATCCCCCAAAATCTCCTTAAAAAATTCACGCACGGCTATGGCAAACTCCAACGCCGCCGACTATCAGCGCATCCGCCGGTTGTATCAATACCTGTGCACCTGCCTTGCCATGAAGCGCAAGCCGGATGGTGAGCCGAACTACAAAGGCATTAGCGATCGCATCAGCGACAGCAGCGAGTTTCGCAGAATTGTCAGCAGCTTATTTCAGGAGGATGTTGACGGCATAGAACCAGCTATCCAACGCAAAATCGCGTCGGCCACCACGGGCAGCGTCGTTGAGATGCTGGGGAAGCTGCGCAAGAGCCTGCAGAAGGAATACCAAAAGCATGAGGAATCCTATGAGCGGGTGCTAACGCCGGAGGATGTGCTGGCGGTGCTGTACAGGCTGGTAGAGCTAACAGCCCAGGAGCAGCAAGATTTGGGGCTGACCCCAGGCGATGGGCTGACGCTGCTGCAGCGGGCGCTGCTGATTTTGCAGACCACAGGCGGCGTGGAGAACTACGATATGCTGCTGCAGATCTACAAAGCAGCGGTGGGGCTAGAGGCGATTCAGGGAGAGACGGCGCTGCAGAACTTGAGGGCAGTCGATCAGCTGATTGAGGAAACCGTCACTAAAACATTGACCTACCTGCCCGAGCGCCCCCGCAGAGACCTGGGGCAGGGCAAGGTAGCTCTTAGCCGCCAGGAAACGGTGACCGAACTGACCCAAAAAGCCCAGCGGGAGATTCGTCGGCTCATGGCCCGCAGCGGCAACCAGCAGAGTCTGGTGCCGAGCAGCACCGTGGTGGACTCGTACATTCAGCACTACCTCCAGCCTTCGTTTATCGTCAAGCTGGCCCAAACCCTAGTGGCTAACGAACGGCTGACCGACCAGTTTCCGGTGTACCTTAAGCGCATCACCCTAGAAGCCTCTGGCCCCTTGCCCTTTGCCGATAGAGAGCTTGGCATGCTTTCGGTGGAGGGACCGTTTCCACCGCTGCTGCACCCGGCCCTGCGGCGGCTTGATCTAGCATTCGATCTCGCAAGCGATGGGCAGTCGGGAGACCTGCCGGGGCCGGGGGACTACGAGCTGGCTTCCCAGGAAGCTACTCGGGTCGTGGCAGAGTTCTATATCAAGGTTCCGGCGGGCTATCAGCCGGTGGTGCGCCGCGTGTTTGAGCGTTTGACCAGCGAGGATCGTCAGCGGCTCGACTTTTCCCACAGCAGCACGGGTATTGGCGGTGCGCTCTCCCACGTTATTAAGGTGATCAACACGGCGCTGCTGTTTGATGTTCCCTGTCTACGCGACTACTTTTCAATTGCCCACGATGTAGCCTGCACTCAAGAGATTATCCGTGATAACGTGCCCTCACCGGTATGGGCCCATAACCTGGTGAAACTGTGCCATAAGGCAACAGTGGCAGAAACGCTGCGGCAGTGCGATCGCAACACCCTGCGCTCTTACGAGGAGTTTGCCTTTGCCAACCCCATTGGTCACGGCGACTACTGCGGCTTTGACTTCCTGCTCTCTCAGGCCCAGGCTGCGCTCCAGGCGCGGCTACAGGCCATTCGCAACGCCGGGGTGATACCAGAAACCTACATCGGCCACCTCTGTCAGCGCATTGAGCATTGGGTTGCCCTGGAAGATGCCTGGTCCTACCTGCGGGGCTACCCGTTCTCATCCCTGGCCATGATAGGGACCATTAACCGGGAAATCCTGCTGCCCAACGTCGGCACCCGGCCGCTAATGCGGGACGATCCCTACATCTATTTCGATGCCTGCTTGTCGATTGCCGAAGCGCTGCTGGACGAGGGTGCCTACCGGGCAGCACACTACCACCTCAGGCGTTTAGGCGTGCTAGAAGAGTTTGTGCAGCAGGGCCTAACCATTGCTCAACCCGCCTCGGTCAACAAGGTGTCGTTTGAGGTGTTTTCGGGCGGGCTGATTGTCCGCTATCTAATTTGCCTGGCTAACTACTACTACCTGTATGACACAGAGGACGGCGATCCCAAATATCTGCCCTTACACTGCGATCCGGATGTCAACCGGCGGGTTCTGATTCAGCAGGCCTGGGCGACTTTAGCCCACGCCCAGCATCACGTCGCCGTCAGGCTGCGTAAGTACGTCATTATCAACGAGGTCTCTCAGGGGACCTTTCATCCCCACTACAGCCTGCTCTCCCGCATTGCCACGCTGCGGGCCAAAATGCTGCTGTTTTTTCCCCAGTTTGTGCCTAAAGACGACCAGATGCCCAGCGATCGCTTCAC
>DATNQE010000870.1:0-2111 GCA_036702895.1 Trichocoleus sp.
GCCTCCACCTCGACCTGGGCATCTACCCGATCGCTCGCGGGCATCACATCAATGCCGCCTAGACCGGGACGCAGGTTGAACTGCAGGTTGCGATCGCGGCTGCCCGGCAGCTGATCGATCTTGACCTTGATGCGATCGCGGCCAACGCCCAGCTTTTGGTCAATCTCCATGCGCACCAGCTTGTCGCGGTCCGGCTTCACCTGCAGCAGGTTCTTGCTAGTGCCAATGTCCTTACAGGTAATCTCCGTTTGCTCAGCGGCCACCATCGACGAGTTCACCAGGAACTGGTTCAGCCCCTGCTTCACAGCGTAGTGGAACTGCCCATCGCGCACCCCGCGCACCTCATGGCGGAAGTCTCCCGGACTGTTGGCCTGCACCGCATTTACCAGGGCTTCGCGAGCAGCGGGCTGCAGGCTTTCGAGCACAGCCGGATCGTTCGCTACCCGGTGCAGCGTCCGAGCTTCGATGAACTCAGTTGGCAGCGGGTCATTGCGCACAGCATCCCGCAGCGCGCGCAGATCGCGGCTGTCTGCCAGTTCCCCCAGCGCCAGGTGGGAAAGGACTGCTGGAGAAATCGCGCCTGCCCCTAGCACCACATTGTTGTTGGGCGGGTTCATTCGCATCAGCAGTTCACCGGCCACAGTGCCTTTGCCCCCAGCCTGGTCATAGCCCTTGAAGCCCACGAAGTAGCCATTGAGATGACGACCGTTCTGCAGCTGGCTCGTGGCCCGGCTGCCAAAAGCATTGATATCGCTGCCGTTCAGGTCAGTAATGCTGGCGGTTTCGGCATCATCCCCCAAGATCAAAATGGTGCCCGACAAAATCAGCAGAATGGCATCCCAAATAGGGGTGCGCGGAGCCTTATTGAGTACGCTAAAGGGCATGTAGTGCAGGCGGCCGCCGCTCCAGGCCCCGCCGCGATAGGTGCTAGCGCCCAGGTACTCAAAGGTGTTGTCGTCAGGGTTGACCGTCAGCGTCTTCAGCTGATTGGGGAAGTTAGGATCGCAGATGGTCATCTTCCAGGGCTTCGTGCTGCTGTCCCAACCTACCGGCAGAATGCAGTGGGGCGCGCCGCTAAAGTTGTAGTTCTGCGCCACACACAAGACAGGGTGGTTGCCCCGGTTAAACTCCGCCCGCGTGCGGTTAAACACATCCTTCGGATCGTGAGTATTGCCGGTGACAAACTCCTTCATGAACCACCAGACAGCGCTGGCCCCCACCTGGTAGCAGTGCTTCACGTTGAACTCAGGCCGCAGCGTATTCCAATCGGTAAAGCGGTTGAGCGGCAGCGAGAACAGGCTCGAATTTTTGCGGGCATAAATCGCCTCTAGCGACATGCCAAAGCAGTTGCCGTTTCCCGCCAGGCCTTTAACCACCAGTTCGTAAAAAGCCTTCTCCAACCAGTCCGTTGCGTCCCACCACTCGGCTTCGCTATCCACGTCAGAAAAGGCGCTGGCGTACTGCGGGTAAGACAGGTTATCAGTACCTCGGTTAACCACCCCCCAGAACTTTTCGGGCTCCGACAGACTATTGATATTTACCTGCGGCTTCACCGAGGCCACGATGGCGTTGATCTTGCTAAAAGCGCCTGAGTTTAGGATGCCGCCGTTTTCCCGCAGGCCCCAAGCATTGGCCATGTTGAGCACCTTAGTCCAGGTGCCAATGTGGTCGTCGTTACCGGGGTCAGAGTCCCACACATCCACCGTCAGCGTCACGGTCTTGTTGGCGTTGGGCGTGATTACGTTGGGGATGGTGAGGTTGAAATCGATGATATTTTTGCCACCAAAATCGCCATCGGAGGGGTGCCGCTTGTTGTAAAGAGTACTGCCCCCTTCCTGCAGCGTGACTTTGACGTACAGGTCGTTTTGGCCCATTCCCCACCCTTCGGTTTCATCGGTATCAATGCGGCCAATGAAGATCTTGAAGGGGCGAGCGATAATAATAGACGCCCAGCTGCCGTACCAGAGCAAACTGCCGGTTTGGAAGGTGTTGTGGCGACCTAGCGAGGCACCGGGAATATCCTGCTCATCGGAGGTAGGAAAGCCCAGCTCACCGGCCGGACCACCCAGGTCCAGGTACTTGCGGCGAATATCGCCATGCACTTCAAAGGT
>DATNQE010000871.1:0-5527 GCA_036702895.1 Trichocoleus sp.
TGTAGAGCGGCTCCTCCAGAAACACCGGCGCTTCTGTTTCAACCCACTGCTGCCAGCAACTCTCGTCAACGACGTATTTTTACAGTAAAAACGGGAGCCGTTCTAGGACCCCCGTTCTGTCAAAACCGCTTTATGGATAACGCTGCTAAAGCGTTAAGCCCCTTCCCGAAGCTTGTCCAGTACGCTTTGATCTTCCATAGTGGAAGCATCGCCAGCGACATCTTCTCCGCTCGCTAAATTGCGCAAGAAGCGGCGAATAATTTTGCCGGAGCGGGTCTTGGGCAGCGCGTCGGCAAAGCGAATTTCGCCGGGGCGTGCGATCGCACCAATCTCCTGCACCACGTGGCGCTTCAGATCCTCCTTAAGTTCATCGCTAGGAGAGTAGTTGCCCTCCAGTGTGACAAAGGCAAACACATCCTCGCCCTTGATCTCGTCCTTGCGGCCCACTACTGCGGCCTCAGCCACTGCCGGGTGCGACACCAAGGCTGACTCGATCTCCATCGTGCCCAGGCGATGCCCCGACACGCTAATGACGTCATCGACCCGGCCCATCACCCAGAAGTAGCCGTCTTCATCGCGGCGGGCGCCGTCCCCAGCAAAGTAAACATACTGTCCATCCTTCGGCGGAATGTGCTCCCAGTAGGTGCGGCGGTAGCGATCGTCATTGCCGTAGACCGTCCGCATCATGCTGGGCCAGGGGTGGCGGATTACTAGGTAGCCGCCCTCATTGTCCTTCACGGAGTTGCCGTCGAGGTTGACCACATCGGCCAGGATGCCGGGGAAGGGGCGCGTAGCCGATCCTGGCTTGGTCGGAATAGCTCCCGGCAGCGGCGTGATCATGAAGCCGCCTGTCTCTGTCTGCCACCAGGTATCGACAATGGGACAGCGGCCGCCGCCAATCACCCGGTGGTACCACATCCAGGCTTCGGGGTTAATCGGCTCGCCCACCGTGCCCAGCAGCCGCAGAGAGGACAGGTTGCGGGCATTGGGCAAATCCTCGCCCATCTTGATAAAGGCCCGAATTGCTGTGGGCGCGGTGTAGAAAATATTGACGCCGTACTTCTGCACCACATCCCAGAAGCAGCCCGGATTGGAGGGGCGCGGCACCCCTTCGTACATCAGGCTGGTGGCCCCGTTGGAGAGCGGCCCGTAGACAATGTAGCTGTGGCCGGTGACCCAGCCTACATCGGCGGTACACCAGTAAACATCGGTGTCTTTAATATCAAAGGCCCACTTGAAGGTCATGTGGGTGTAGAGGTTGTAGCCCCCTGTGGTGTGGACAACTCCTTTGGGTTTGCCCGTGGTGCCGCTGGTGTAGAGGATAAACAGCATGTCCTCCGCGTCTAGCTCCTCAGCCGGGCAGTCCGCCGAAGCGTTGGCCTGAAGCTCATGCCACCAGTGGTCACGACCGGGCTCCAGGGTGACTTCGGCTTTGGTGCGCTGCACCACTAGCACATTTTCCACGCTGGGCACACCGCCCCCGGCTAGGGCCTGATCCACAGCGGCTTTGAGGGGCACTACTTTGTCTTTGCGGAAGCCGCCATCAGCCGTAATGACAACTTTGGCTTCGGCATCGAGCAGTCGGTCCTTGAGGGCTTCCGCACTAAAGCCGCCAAAGATAACGGTGTGGGGGGCGCCAATGCGGGCGCAGGCCAGCATGGCAATGGCCGCCTCCGGCACCATTGGCATATATATACCGACGCGATCGCCCTTTTTCACCCCCAAGCTCTTGAGCACGTTGGCGATTTGACACACTTCCCGGTGCAGCTGAGCGTAGGTGAGGGTGCGCGAGTCGCCCGGTTCGCCCTCCCAAATTAGGGCGGCTTTGTTACGTCGCCAGGTGGTCAGGTGGCGATCCAAGCAGTTGTAGGAGATGTTAATTTTGCCGCCCACAAACCACTTAGCAAAGGGGGGCTGCCAGTCCAGCACGGTGTCCCACGGTTTGAACCAGTGCAGTTCTTGGGCCGCTAGTTCTGCCCAAAACGCAGCCGGATCGGCAGCGGCTTTTTGATAGAGCGCTTCATAGTCGGCCAAGCTTTTAATCTCGGTAGCCTCAGCAAACTCTGGCGACGGAGCAAACAGCCGGTTCTCGTTCAGAATGGACTCGATCGTGGGTTCAACCATGATTGTCAAACGCGAAGAGCAAAAAGACTTTAGGAGTGGATGGGAATGAAGTGTAGTGAGAGCTACTTCCTTGTGAAAACCATACTTTTTTTGGGCGCGCTTTGATCACCCAATCGGGTTCTTTTAAGGTTTGCCGGGCCGCCAGAGGTGTTTCCATTTGGGTCGGAAAAATGCCACTTTAAGATTAGGAACAAGAAATTACCATGCCACTTCTGTCCCGCCGGCTTAAATCGGGCTCTTACCTGCTGTCAATAGCAACCGTAGCGGCAAGCTATTTTCTGCTGGTCAAGCTAATTTACGAGATCCCGCTACAGGGTGTGACAGTCTGGCCCCTTTGGCCCCCGGCAGGATTTACCCAGGGGCTAGTCATTCTGTTGGGGGGACAAATCTGGCCCGGCATTGCTTTAGGAGCCGCGCTGGTAAGTCTCACCTCCGAAGGACAAAGCTTCTGGTTCGACGGCGTTTTCTCCATTCTCAACAACACGTTTCAGCCGCTGCTGGGCCTGTGGCTGCTGCAGCGCAGCGATTTTACTCGCTCTTTGGAGAAGCTCAGCGCGGTGGGAGCTTTTGTAGCCCTAGGCGCGATCGCACCTGCCACCCTCAGCGCCACCCTGGGCGTACTCTACTGCTGCCTGCGGGGCCATATAAGCTGGGCCGAGCTAGAATCTGCCTGGTTTAGCTGGTGGATTGGCAACGTTACCGGGGCCATTGTTTTAACGCCGCTGATGCTGACTTGGCGGCAGGGCATTGAGCGCTTCCGCCGCTTTTACTACCCGCCGTTTATTGTCGGCTGGCTGGTGTTGATGGCGGTGCTGAGTCGGTTCATCCTCAGCTCCACAGCCCGCATGGAGATTGCCCCTTATCCCTTGGAGTACCTGCTGTTCCCCTGCGTGATTTGGGGAGCGCTGCGGATTGGGCCTGCCGGGGCCGCCGTTGCTACCGCGCTGATCACCACCATCGCCACCGCCGCCGTTTTCCAAAATCGCGGTCCTTTCATTGCCGCTGTGCAAGACACCAATCAAGCGGTGCTGTCGCTACAGGCATACATTTGCGTGCTGGCCTTCACCGGCCTAATTTTGGCAGCGGTTATGGCTGAGCGGGAACGGGCTAGGGCTGCCCTGCAGGAGGAAAAGGAGAAATCAGAACAGCTGCTGCTCAACATCCTGCCTCACCCCATTGCGACCCGTCTGAAGGAAGACCAGACCACCATTGCCGACCACTTTGCCGAAGTTACGGTTCTGTTTGCCGATATTGTGAACTTCACTCAGCTCTCAGCCGAGCTCAGCCCTCAGGAGCTGGTGGCTTTGCTTAACGAGGTCTTTTCCCGCTTTGACGAGTTGGCCGACGCCCACCAGCTGGAGAAAATCAAGACCATCGGCGATGCCTACATGGCGGTAGGTGGGCTGCCCGACTACCGGGAGGACCATGCCGCTGCGATCGCAGACTTTGCTCTCGACCTGCAGGACGCCGTCCTCCAATTCAGCGGCAGCAGCCACCACCCCTTCCAGCTACGCATTGGGATCAATACCGGCCCCGTCATTGCAGGCGTGATTGGCACTAGAAAATTCATCTACGACCTCTGGGGCGATACGGTCAACACCGCCAGCCGCATGGAGTCCTTCGGCATTGCCGGACACATTCAGGTGACTGAGTCTACCTACGAAATGCTCAAGGGCGACTACCAGCTTGAGCTGCGGGGCGACATTCCCGTTAAGGGCAAAGGCATCCTGCGCACCTACCTGCTCAAGGGCAGAAACCCCAAGGGAAGGGGGGCGGTTCCCATCCCCGTTGAAAGTCAGTAGAATACTATGCTATTTAGTGCATATTAAATATCCTGTCGATCATGGCTCTTGCCCACGCCATTCTTGTGTCGCTGTTGGACTGTCCTTGCAGCGGTTACGACTTAGCCAAGCGCTTCGATCGCTCCGTCGGATTCTTTTGGGATGCTAGCCATCAGCAGATCTACCGGGAACTGGCCAAGCTAGAAACTGAAGGCTATCTGGTAGCTGAGAAAATCGACCAGGAAGGCCGCCCCAACAAAAAAATCTACGCGGTTACCCCCAGCGGCAAGCGACTCTTGCAGGACTGGATCACTCAGCCCAGCGATATTAGCCCTATCAAAGACGACCTCCTGGTAAAGCTATTTGGAGCCCACGTGGTGCCCAAAGAGGTGATTTTAGAGGAGCTTCAGCAGCACCGCCAGCAGCACTTAGCACGTCTCGAAGAATACTACGCCATCCAGGCTACTTTCCTAAATACCCAACCCCTACCGTTGGAATCGCAGTATCAATACCTCACGTTGCTCAACGGGCTGCGGTACGAAGAAGGCTGGCTAGCCTGGTGCGAAGATGCGATCGCACAGCTCCAGCAGTACCCCACTACCCGCTAGCCGCCCGTTAGTTGACCGTTAGCTGACCGTTAAATTTGGTTGCGGTTCCTCCGCCCTAGTAAGCTCTCGGGCCGCTTTTGGCAACACTAAATTCCTGGCGGTCCTGTTTTTTAGCAGCTCAGGTCTCTTGCCCCTCACCCCGTTTGGGTAAGTTTACCTCGGGCTCTCTGGATTGGTTTTGTATGGAGCCTGTGAAGTCGCGACCAAGCGCTTCTGCTGGCCCTGCCTCGACCTATCCAGTCATCTACCTTCGCTCTCCGCTCCCCAACCGCTGTCCTCCGTAGGGAACCTCTAAAATGGCTATTTCTGGCATTGTTGTCCTCATCATTGGGGCGGTCCTGTTCTTTGTGCGCCGCCACCAGCAAAACCGGGCCTTTAGCCTCAAAAGCGCCCGTAAAACCACTGCCGCCGAGCTACAGGCTACGGCTCAGGGCGTCGCTAGCGAGATTGGCGGCGGCGACTGGCGTGACTATGTAAAAGTTTGGGGTGAAGTGGTCACAGATACGCCGATCCACTCCGACCTCAAGCAAGCGCCCTGCGTTTACTACAGCTACAGCGTGCAGCGGGAGTACGAGGAGACGGTGGAGGAAAAGGATTCTGATGGCCGCGTAACCACCCGCACCCAGCGCGGCTCAGAGGTTCTTAGCAGTCACAGCCAGTCAACGCCTTTTTACCTGAAAGATGCTTCCGGCAAGATTCAGATCGATCCAGAAGGGGCCGACATCGAAACCGTTGAGGTGGTGAACGAATTTCAGCACGGTGACCCCATCGGAGGAATGCTGAGCTTTGGCTACTACAAGCGCACATTGAGCATTGGGTTTGGCAACAGCAGCCGCCGCACCCTGGGCTATCGCTATCGTGAGTGCATTTTGCCGGTGGGCCGTTCAGTGCTTGTCCTGGGAGCAGCCAGCGACCATAGTGGGGAGGTTGCGATCGCAAAGCCTTTAGCGGCCAATCAGCATTTTGTCATCTCCTTCAAAGCCGATGAAGCTCTTGCTAAATCAGCCGAGCGCA
>DATNQE010000872.1:0-5357 GCA_036702895.1 Trichocoleus sp.
CCTGTCGCTTATCGAGTCCGTTTCAACCAGCAAGTATCCGGATCACCGAACTGCCTCTTGCCTCCCACCGTTGCGCTCTTGCGAAGGGGTTTGGGGAAAGCTTGTTTCCCCAATAGCGGGGGCCGGGGGAAGGCCCCGGAAAAAGTCTTGGAGCGAAGCCAACACCACTCGCCCAAAGAGCCTTTCACTCCCCTGGAGCTGCTGCACCCTGTTATTGCAAAGGCTCTTGCTTGGGTGGCGACCCCAAAAATTTGAACTACCCATCACATTTGTCATGACACAGCGCTAGAGGACACCCAAAACAATGGCCAACTTAACCGGAGGATGTTTTTGCGGGGCAGTGCGCTACCACAGCCAACTGCCCGTTATCGATGCCAGCTACTGCCACTGCCGCATTTGCCAACACACTTGCGGTGCGCCTGTGGTTGCGTGGGTGTCTGTGCCTGCTGCCGGGTTTTCGTTCACCCAGGGCAGCCCGATGGCATTTGAGTCTTCCGCCAAAGGCACTCGCCATTTCTGCTCTACCTGCGGCACACAGCTCACCTTTCGCCACCCCAACAGCGCTGAGGTAGACATCACATCAGCATCGCTAGACAATCCAGCAGCCATTTCCCCTGAGTTCCACGTTTGGACATCGCGCCAGCTCCCCTGGCTGGTTATGGGCGATGCCCTACCCCGTCATGAAGCGGATGAATCTGGCAGCTAGGACGTGTTTGCAGAGCTAGCTTTTCGGCTGCCATAGAAAACTCTTTACCCAGACGATTTGCAGCGAGCGGCCTCAATCTCAGAATGTTAACGACTGTTTCAATTCCCGTTACATCTGTCGGAAACCGCCCAGGACGCCTAATTTTGCGTGATACGATGCCCCTTGTAGCTTTGTAGAGAAGTGGAGAACAGGCCCTTGTCACTTCGGGTTGCGGTTGTTGGATCGGGTCCGGCAGGCTCCTCAGCTGCCGAAACGCTTGCCAAAGCAGGTATCGAAACCTATCTCTTTGAGCGCAAGTTAGATAATGCCAAGCCTTGCGGTGGGGCCATTCCCCTCTGCATGGTCGACGAGTTTGATTTGCCCCCAGAAATCATCGACCGCCGAGTGCGGAAGATGAAGATGATCTCGCCTTCAAATATCGAGGTCAACATTGGCAGCACGCTCAAGGATGACGAATACATCGGCATGTGCCGCCGGGAAGTGCTCGACGGGTTCATGCGCGATCGCGCCGCTAAGCTCGGTGCAAAACTGATCAACGGTACCGTTCACACTCTGGAACTGCCCAAGAACAGCAGCGATCCTTACACCCTGCACTACACCGCCCACACCGCTGAGGGTCTCGTTGGCGAGAGCAAGTCTCTGCAGGTAGACCTGGTGATCGGCGCTGACGGTGCCAACTCCCGCGTTGCCAAGGCTATCGACGCAGGCGATTACAACTATGCGATCGCATTCCAAGAGCGCATCCGTCTGCCCCAAGACAAGATGGCCTACTACGAAGACCTGGCCGAGATGTACGTAGGAAACGATGTCTCTCCCGACTTCTACGCCTGGGTCTTCCCCAAATACGACCACGTTGCGGTCGGCACCGGCACCATGCGGGTCAACCAGGCCCAGATTAAGCAGCTTCAGGCTGGTATCCGCGAACGGGCAGCTCATCGTCTAGAAGGCGGCGAAATCATCAAAGTAGAAGCTCACCCCATTCCTGAACACCCCCGTCCCCGTCGCGTCGTCGGTCGGGTAGCCCTGGTGGGTGATGCTGCTGGCACCGTCACCAAGTCCTCCGGTGAAGGCATTTACTTTGCGGCTAAGTCTGCCCGCATGTGCGCCGAGACCATCGTGGAATTTTCCAACGGCGGTCAGCGCATTCCCACCGAAGCCGATCTGAAGGTTTACCTGAAGCGGTGGGACAAGATGTACGGCATCACCTACAAGGTGCTAGACATCCTCCAGACCGTCTTCTACCGCAGCGACGCTACCCGCGAAGCCTTCGTGGAGATGTGCGCCGACATGGATGTGCAGAAGCTCACCTTTGATAGCTACCTGTACAAGACCGTTGTGCCCGCCAATCCGCTGGTGCAAATGAAGATCACCGCAAAGACCATCGGCAGCCTGCTGCGCGGCAACGCCCTGTCTCCTACCCGGAGCTGGTAGGCAGCTAGCTGAGATACCTTAAACCATAAAGCTAAATGGGGAGCTTCTTTAACGGAGGCTCCCCATTGCTTTTTATGAACTAACTAACAAACCTACTTGCGGGCTTCCTTGATTTCCTGCTCCTCGCCAGAAACCTTGGAGGGCACCGAAACAGATTCCACCGGGAAGTCCTGTTGCGTATCACCTGTGGCCGCCGCTGCTTCTAAATCCTCGGTGCCTTCAGTACCTTTGGAGGCAACAGACATCGTGACATCGTCCGAGGCTCCCTTCGGCCCGACGGGCGCACTGGGGTCAGGCAGCACGTCTTCCACAGCGTCGGCATCAACAGCCGCAGGCTCTTCAGGAGCATCAGAGTCCATATCGGCACCGTCGGGAGTAGTGCCGGGGGTCACGGCCGCGATCGCCTCGGTAACGCTGCCGGGCATGGGGGCATCACCTTCAATATCGGCAGCCGTAGCGGCAAAATCGTCCTCTTGCTCAGCAGGATTGACTGGCTCAGACGTAACAGTGGTTTCTTTAGCTTGAGCAGACTGACCGGCACCGGCTTGACCTGCCCCAGACTGCTTGGAGCCTCCAGACGCTTGTCCAGTCACGGTGACCTCCGGAGTTTTTTCAATGGGGGAAGCCCCTCTTGCCATACCCAGCTCAACAGAGATCTCTGAATCAACTGCGTTGGCCTGATCGTGGTCCGCTTCCGCCTGGGGCATCACCAGAGCAAAGAGGTCCTTGCTGTCAGCTACCTGGCGAATCACGCTGGCGTCTAGATGGGTTTGGTTGCGGCGTTCAGAGAGTTTAACAATCTCCCAACCCACTGCTTCGCCCATGCGAATCGCATCTTCCAAGCTGGCATAGGATTTTTGATTGAGCCGGTCGAGCAGCATGTCAAGCTCTCTATTACCCCGCCGCGTGGAGGGGTTCATGCCTCGCGACATGAGTACTGCTTTAGCTCCCCGCCGGAGGGCTTTTTCAACTTCACGTTTTGAGTATTGATTGCTCTGCATAATGTCCTTCTGTGCGTCCTGACGACTACTTCTAATAACGGGCTTTTATTAACAAGGCTTAGAGGTGACTAGCTCTTTGGAAAAGGCGCAGCAACTGTTACTGTTCTGGCTCTGGCGCTCTTCTGGCGTCGAACTTATCCTATTGCGTTGCAGCGAACGCTATACTCCGTCATGAGATTGGTCTTTAAGCGACCAAAGTAATCCTTTCGGGACATGGCTTTGAAGCACGGACAGGCAGTGCTAAATAGGATTCACATAAACTTGGTGAAGCGCCCTCACAGTAAACCTTTGAGCTCAAAGCGAAGAAGTATCGGCAGCCTGATCGGGCTGGCTCTGATAGGGGCTGCTATGGGCTGTCGTGAGGAGCCTCCGACAGCGCTGGCATCAGCAACGCTAAGCGAGGTTGCTCAGACCAACCTGGCTTATCCAGCTTTTTTGATCGATGCTCAAACCGCAGAACGCTATCGGCAAGAGGGGCTGCGCTATCGGCAAGAGGGCAGGTTAGATGTTGCGATCGCAGCCCTCAAAATTGCCGCTGCTCTCGACCCACTTAATCCAAACAGCCACGTCATTCTCGGCTGGACTCAGCACTTGGCTGGCGATCAGCCCGTAGCCGCCCAAACGTTGCAGAGAGCGCTTCAGCAAGAGCCCGACTACGTGCCCGCTCTAAACGCCCTGGGAATCGTACAGCTAGTCGCGGGCAACTTAGAGGCCGCCGTTAGCACCCATAGCCGTGCCGCCCAGCTCCAGCCCAACAACGAGATTGCGCACTACAACCTAAGCCTCGCCTATGAGCGACTGGGCCAGTTTGAGGAGGCCATAACTAATGCCGAGATTGCCACCCAGCTAGAACCTCAAAATCCTCACCCCTGGGTCGCTTTGGCGTTAGCTCACTGGTCTAAGGGCAATCAGCAGCAGGCCCAAAGTCTCTATCAACAGGTCGTAAAGATCGATAGTCGCTACCGCAGCAGCAGCCAGCTTCCTCGGCTGGAGCAAGCTGGCTTCAGCCTTGAGCAAATTCAGGCAACCGAGACCCTGCGGCAAGCCAGCTTATAGAGACCCCTAAGTTGGTACCTTCTTTAAAGAGCATCCCTGTGAAAAGTTTGATTCTACAAACACGTTGTTAGAGGGTACGTTGACGCCATTTTCAGGATGTTCTACGGTTTTTGCCTCTGGATCCGAATATTGATGAGCTTCCCCGGCTGAAAACGGGCGTTCAGTGAGATTCTGCGGCTTGTCCACTCGGGCTGGGTCAATACCCTACAAAGCAGATGTGAACGGTCTGTGCATCTACTGAAGCTGCGCCATAGAACGGTCTACAGCCGAACAGAACCGAATACCATCCGGCTACAGGTTTAATAATATGGAGGTCTAGCTGCGTCTTTTGGGCCCAGTTGGGGCCGCTGTTTATTCTTTCCCAGAGCTGTCGTGACCTCAAAAAAACCTGCGGACAAAGCCAATAGCACCAAACGCACAGCGCGAGCCACTTCCCCCGCTCCTGCTTCGTCTCCGCCCATCAGTGCTGGGGGCTATAAGGTGCAGATTATCTATCTGGCGGCTCGCAGCAACACCCCTAAAGCCCCGGTTAAAGATGCGCTCTGGTTTGCCACTTACCCCCTCATTCCCCGCATCGGAGACTGCCTGTTTCGCGACGGAGTTTACTACCGAGTAGAGCACGTTTTTCTTTATGAAAATACAGCCCCCGGTTGGTGCGCTGATATTGAAGTTTCTTATTACGGACGCCGCTAACCCTTACTCTCAAACCCTTGTAGGGATCATCTCCTTAGGGCCTGTGTTACTGTTATTGAGTGTATATAGTTTGTTTTTGGTAGATCGGTTGATCACGGTTTTGCCTCGGTTGAGCTTACGGGTGGGCACCGCTCCGAATCGAACGCTACACATTTCACACTGTTTGGAGTTTGTGCCATGTCGATTTACGTAGGGAATTTATCCTACAACGCTACTCAGGAAGACCTGACTGCAGTTTTTGCCGAGTACGGAGCGGTCAGCCGGGTTACGCTGCCGACCGACCGGGAAACAGGTCGTCCCCGTGGCTTTGCCTTCGTTGAGATGAGCAACGAAGCCGAAGAAGATGCTGCCATTGAAGCGCTCGACGGCGCTGAGTGGATGGGTCGTGAGCTGCGAGTCAACAAGGCTCGTCCTCGTGAGGAAGGCGGCAACCGTGGCGGTGGCAACCGCGGCGGCGGCGGCGGCTGGGG
>DATNQE010000002.1:0-8828 GCA_036702895.1 Trichocoleus sp.
GGTCCAGCATCGGTGCAAACCGGAATTCAGGCAGACGCCGCTAGCTTTATGGTCAACGCCACCCTACCCAACGTGCCGCAGCTAGGCGGCATTCCCGAGATTGCCAACCCCTTTACCCCACTGGCCGATGCCATTACCCCGGTACAAGCTGCCCTAAGCAGTCTCGATGCTGCCACTGCGGGCTTGCGATCGCTTTTCAATCTGTAGCGTGTTCCTTTGCCACTTCCCCCCGCCCACCGCTGTTGATCTCCCAATCTAGGAGCCTTTATGTCACTCGCCATTCTCGATCAGCTACAGAGCCCAGAGCTTGCACCAGAGGGTGCTTTGGCGGGTGCCGATGTGGGGCTGCAAGATGCCGGGGGCTTTGTCGGTGGAGCTTTTGCCGATAGCCAAGCGGCGCTGAATCTAGATACCCGCGATTTAGAAGGCGCTTTTACCGCCGCGGCCGAGGGCATACCCAAAGGCGATCAGAGCCTGCCTGCGGCTCCTTTTTCGGCCGATGAGCTCCAGGGCCAGGTGTCCACTCGTCTGGAGTCGCTATCGAGTCTAAACGCAGACACGCTGGAGCAGGCCATTCCGGCCAATCCTGGGGCAGACGCGTTTCGAGATCTAGATATTACGGCCGAGGTGAACGGGGTCGTCGGCAACCTGACGTCGGCCATCACGGGCAATGCTGGCGTGGGACAGTTTGATTTGCCCGCCGCCGACCCAACCAACCCCTTCGCCGAGTTTCAGCAGTTTTTAACCAATGCTAAGGCCCTGCCCTCGCGGCTGCTAGATGCCATTTTGACCGTGTTCAAGCGGTTTCTCGACAAGCTCGAAGACCCCAACGCCTGGTTGAGCGACCTGAGCGGGGAGGCGCTTACCGAGATCTTTATCGAGCAGATTCGCGATGTGCAGTATCAGCTGCCGTCGGCTGCGATCGCACTGATGGACACCAGCCTGGAACAGCGGCAGGCTGTGCTAGATCAGTGCCAGACCCTAATAGGAACCCTCGATCTCAAAACCCTAAATCGCGATCGCATTACCAGCCTGCGCCAGCAAATCAAGGCCTGGCTGGTGGAATCTCAGGCTACTCACCAAAGGCTGGATCGGGGGCTGACCTATCTCAAGGTGTTTGATGTTGACCAGTATCAGGCCGCCGTGGAGAATCTGCCCAACAGCAGCGGCAGCAGCCGGGATGATACCCTCTCTCAGCTCTTTAAGGGCACAGAAGACTTTGTTAAAGGACTCGGCGATCGCATTGAAGAGGTCACCCGCGAACTGCGGGCCTTTACCGCTAAAATCCGCGAGTTTATTGGGCAGGCCATTGCCAAAGTGCAGGAGATCGCTAGCCAAGTGATCGGCACACTGCGCCAGCAGTTAGAGAACGCCAGCCAGGCTATTAACCAGGTAAAGCGCTACCTGGAGCAGGCTATTGACCAGCTCAAAGCGTTTGCCGATAAAGCCTTTGCCAAGTCAGATGACCTGGTGCGATCGCTCAAGAGCGCTTTCAATAAGCTTTCCACTCAGGCGGTAGCCGGCATCGAGCAGGTTGCCACTACCGTAGAAACCCAGGTGCAGTCGCTGCGCAGCACCATTGCCAACGTCAAAGGGCAGATCGACACCCAGCTCAAGCCCGAGCAGCTAGAGCAAAAACTGCGAGATCTGCTGGGCAAAGTCACCGGCGTTTTAGAGAGCCCTGCGGTGCAGAACGCCCTCAATCAGGCCGACCAGGGCATTGATCAGATCGTGGCGGCGCTCGAGAAAATCTCGCTCGATCCGGCATTTAAGCTGACGCTGCAAAAATCGCTGGCGCTGGAAGAAGACCTCAAAGGCATCAACACAGCGCAGCTGGGAACCGCTCAAAAGGCGGCGCTCAAAGTGGGCATCAAAGTAATTCAGGAGATCGATGTCCCCGGCACCGTGAACCCGGAGCTGCTCAACGCCTTTAATCAGGTGTTAGAGCCTGTGGTGGGCCTAGTCAACTCCCTGGAGGCCGAGGTCGATCGCATCAATACCCGCATCAGCGAGTTTGAGCCCGGCACGCTGGTGGGAAACTTCCTCGAACCTCAAATTCAAAAGCTGGTGGAGCAGCTAAACCAGTACCGGCCCTCTGTCTTAGCCAGCCACGTCAAGCGGCTCTACGAAAAGCTGTTGAGCCAGCTCGATGTGCTCGACCCCAACCAGCTGATCACCCTGCTGGAGAGCCTGTATCAAAAGCTGTTGGCCGTGATCGAGTCGCTCTCGCCCGATCAACTCGTCAAATTTCTGCAGGACCAGCTCAACACCATTACCCAAACGCTAGATGAGCTGCCAATCGAACGTCTGGTTGATCGCGTTGCCGCTGCCCTGGGCGATGTGGAAAAGCTGCTGGGCGGCCTGGGGTTGGACAGCGTGCTCAAGTCCGACTTTTGGCACCGTTTGGAGGAAGTGCTAGAGATTGATCTAAAGCGCAAGATTGACCAGGTCGATGCCATCAAAGCGGAGGTGGTGCAGCGGGTCAACGGCATTGATCAAGCCAAAATACAGATTGCTTTGGCGGAGCTGAGGAGTGCGATCGCAACCTATGCTGCCAATCCCGACACTGTCTTGAAGACTGCTAGCAGCAATCTCGTAACTCGCCTGAGCGCCTACCAGAAACAGCTCCAAACCTTTGAGACCCAGTGGACGACTCACCGCCAAAGCTGGGACGCGTTCTCACCCGATCGCAGCTGGCAGTACGACTTTGACGACCTGGGCAAACGGCTGCTGGCGCTGCACGATTCCTTAACAGCTCAAGGGACAACCGAGAGCGCAGTGAGCCAGGTTAGCGGCATTGTCGAAAACGACAAAACGCGGCTGCGCTCAACCGGCTCTTCTGCCGCTAACAACAAGCTCAAAGCACTATCCGAGGCCAGCGCTAAGCGCAGCGATGAAGCGATTTTGGCCGACTTTCAGCAGGTGATTCCTGCGGAGATTGAGGCCGAATTGACCGGCCCCATCAAGCGCATTTTGACCGAGCTCGATCGCATTTTGGCGATGCCGCGAGGCGTGCTAGACGACATCAAGCGGGTGATTCTAGACCTGCGGGACGCCCCAGGAAAGATTGCAGCCACCCTACAGCAGGTGACGCGCGAGCTGGGCAATCTGCTGCGAGAGGCGGTAAATCAAGTGAAGCAGGTGATTCAGTCCGTCAGCAGCGAGGTGATCCAGACAATCAATCAGGTCTATCAGGGTTTGCTTACCCGCCTGGAAAATCTTAGCCCGGCGCGGTTTCTCAACCTGTTTCACGACGCCAGCGACTTTAAGGCGCAGGGGGTCGCCCTGCTGCTGGCAAAGCTGAACGCGCCCCAGCGAGATGCGGTTTCGGCCTACCTGCTGGCCCAGCTAGAGCCCGCCCAGCAAACCCTGCTGCTGAGTGCTGGTACGACAGAAGCCGCCCAAACGCTGCTGCGGCAGGCATTCAATACGGTGCTTCAGCAGCCAACTTTTTACGTGCAGGTGCGGCTGCAGGAGCTGACGCTGCCGCCCGAAGCTAAGGCCCTGATAGACAAACTGCCTCGGCTAGAGGGCAACCAGGGGGTGCGGCTCAATCGGCTGCTGCTAGAAGCGATTTACCCCGACAGTCTCACCCTCAGCGTGCAGTCGCTGTTTGACTTTCTTCGCAGCAAGCTGAAAAGCCTCTACCCCGAAGCGCTAGTGCAGGACCTAGACGCCCTCTACGAAGGCATTATTGAGGTCATTCGCAGCCTGCCCACGGTGATTGCCAGAGCCCTTAACGCCGAATATCAGAAGGTGCTGGCGGTGCGCGATCTCATTCAGGCCGCCATCCGAGAAATTTTTGCCGCGCTGATTGCCCGTCTGCGGGGCCTTCAGGGAGAACTGACGATTGGCCTGGAGGATGTCAGCGATGCCTACAACCGTCTGCTTGTGGCCCTACCGCTGTAATGCCCCCCCAATTCACCATGCAAATTACCTACCGCATTACTCTAGGCAGTCACTCGTTCAGCGCCGATCGCGGCTCCCCCCTGCTCGATCTGCGGGTGGAATCCTCGCTGACGGTCCCTGTCAACGAAGCCGTGCTGACCCTTAACGCCGTAGAGCCGATCCCGCTCAAGCTCGGAGATCCGGTCACGGTCGATTTGGGTTACGGCAAAAATCTAGCGCGGGTTTACAGCGGCACCCTCAGCGCCATCACCCGGGGCATTGACCGAGTTTGCATAGAGAGCCACAGCCGCTTTCGGGGGCTGGCCCAGGCCCACTTCAACCTGCTCTACGAAAAGTCAACGGCGGGCGACATCGTCAAGGACCTGGCCCAACGCCTGAAGCTTACGGTAGGCACCGTCGAGAGCGGCTTGAAGTTCCCCGCCTACGCCCTTGGAGATCATCGCAGCGCCTACGCCGAGGCGCGATCGCTAGCCGACTTGTGCGGCTTTGACCTTTACGCCAACCCGCAGGATCAGGTGGTCTTTGCCCCTTACAAATCAGGCACGCCCCAGGAGTGTCGCTACGGAACAGACCTTTTGGCCTATCACCGCACCGCCCAACCGCCGCTGCCCGATGGCCTGGAAGTGTACGGCGAAAGCCCCGCCAGCCAGGGTCAGGGCGAACAGGCTGCTTCCTGGCTGACCAAAGAGGAGGTGCGGGGCCGGGCCGGAAAAACTGCTGGAGTCGTGGTGCGACGAGCTGAGCCAACAGCGCGATCGCAAAACCTAGCCGACCAAATAGCCAAAGCTCTCTTCAAAGCCCAGGCCAAGCAGCAGCAGGGCTGGGTTCGCATCCTGGGCAATCCCCAGGTCACTCTGGGCGGTGCCCTCAAAATCACCCAAATGCCCCTGACAGCCGACAACGGCACCTTCAAGGTGACGGGGCTGCGGCATCAGATTAGCCGTCGCCAGGGCTTTTGCACAACCGTGAATTGGGAGGGGTCGTAGTGGATTCGATTGTTGGTGTCATGAAAAAGGTGGCGGAGCAGGAGGTGCAGCGCCTCTACACCACCGAGCTGGGGCTGGTCACGGCGGTGTTTCCCCACGCCGCAGAGAGCGACAAGGACAACTACCAGTGCTCCATTAAGCTGAAGAACAAAAAACACCCCGACGGCAAAGACTTTGAGCTGCGCAAGGTGCCCATCGCCACACCCCACCTGGGTCTGGCCAACATTCCTAACGTGGGCGACCTGGTGCTGGTCACGTTCATTGGCGGCGATCTCAACGCGCCGGTGGTCATTGGGCGACTTTACAACGATGCCGACCAGCCCCCCGTCAATAAAGAGCAGGAATTTCTGCTGCAGCACTCGCTGGCGGGCGGCGGCAGCCTCAAGCTAGACACTGAGGGCACCGTCACCCTGACCAGCAAGGACGAAAAAAGCACCGTGACGGTGAAAGATGGTCAGGTTGCGATCGCAGCCGACAAAAGCACCATCACCCTGGAGAGCGGCACCATCACCATCACCAACGGCACCTGCAAAATCACGCTGGAGAACGGCGGCATCACCCTTGATGCCGCCAGCAACCCGATCACCCTTAAAAGCGCCGGCAGCATCAAGCTGGGCGATGCCGCCACCGGCTCGGTGCAGGTGGGAGGCCGGGCCGTGGGCAATGCCGTTGCCGATAACGACGATATTTTGATGACCACGCATACCCACGTTGGCAACCTGGGCGCACCCTGCCCCGTGATGGTGCCGACCGAAAAAATCAACTCCATTCAGGCCAAAGCTCGCAACGCGAAGGTGGGATAGCAGATGGTGCGCATTAAAGGCGAAAACAGCGACTACCGATATTCCCCAGCCCAGACTTCCATTGAGGAAGTTAAGCCGCCCCCCGATCAGCTCTATCTCAACCTGTTCCTGTGCCCCTATGACCACCCCAGCCGGGTTGAGCCCCATGCCGAAGGTACGCCCTGCTGTTTGGGCACCGACCACCAGTGCCCCGAAGCCCAGGGCCATCATCCTGCACCCGGCCATGCCCTGATCCGGCTAGATCAAAAAACGGGCATTTCCCTGGTGAGCGACCACCAGAACCAGATCAACCTCAGCCAGGACGGCACGATTCAGCTCTGCCCGCCCCCAACCGGCCAAGTCGAGATTCACAACGCCCTGGTGCTGCTCCACCCGGACGGCCAAACCACCCACCTGGAAATGACCCCCCAGGGCCTGCTAATCCACGGTCCCGGCGGCAGTCAAATCCGGCTCGACACCCACGGCAACCTCGAACTCACCCCCGGTAGCGGCACCGTCAAAGTCAACGGCAACTTATCCGTAACGGGTCAGATCAATGCTGAACTCTCCCCCGCTGCCCGCCAGGCTCTACTTGCAGACCTCAAGCGTGAACTCGGGGTACTCACCCAACCTGTCAGCCCCTCATAAGCTGAGTTGAGGCTCGGTGAAACAACCTACGGAATCTAACCAACAAAACCGACCGCTCAAACTTCCCCGCGCTTATGCTCAACAGTTTTGACCTCCAACTTACCCCCGGCAATCTGGGTCAGGCCCAGGGCGATGTTGCCACCGTGGCGGGGCGGGCTAATCTAGCCCAGGCCATTCTCAACCGCTTTTACACGCGAAAAGGCGAGCTGGCCCAGTTAGGGCACCCCGACTACGGCTCGCGGCTGTACCTGCTGATGGGAGAGCCCAACAATCAGCGCACCCGCAATCTAGCAGAGCTGTACATCCGCGAGTGCCTGGCCCAGGAATCGCGCGTGGCCGAAATTATCGAGCTGACGTTTGAGCCGCCCTCGCGCGACCTCAGCAAGATCAATGTTCTGGTGGTCATGCTGCGTCTGCAGCCTGCCGATGATCCGGCTGATTTGACTGTGCAAGTGGCTCTCAACCTTCAGGGCCGTTAACGTTTCGCCGTTTCCCCCATGACTTTTGAACCCAAAAAATTCGACCAGATTTACACCGACATGATGCAGCGATCGCAAGATCAGCTGCCGGGGGTGACGGACTTCTCCGTGGGCAGCGTCGTGCGAACGATGTATGAGTCCTTCGCCTACGAGATTGCAGTGCTCTACGAGCAGATGCACCAGGTGTATCTATCCGCTTTCGTTGATACGGCCACCGGGCAACAGCTAGAGCAGGTGGTGGCCATCCTGGGCATTCACCGGGGCCTGCCCGATTTTGCCGAGGGCATGGTTACCTTCGAGCGCGATCCGGGAGGCAAGGCGATTGAGATTCCGGTAGGCACCCTAGTCACCACTGAGGACACGGAAAAATCGCCCAAAAAAGCCTTTCAAACGATTGAGGTCATGACGGTTGAGGCTGATCAGACCGAAGCGACGGTGCGAGTCCAGGCGGTGGAGCGGGGCGATGCTCAGGCCGTTGCCGCCGAAGCGATCACGGTGATGCCGCAACCCATTCCCGGCATCAAGTCAGTGATTAACCGGGAGCCGATCCAGTTTACGGGCAAGCGGCTAGAGAGCGACCCAGAGCTGCGGCGGCGGGCCAAGAACCTGCTGCTGGCCTCGGGCCGTGCTTCTAGAACCGCGCTTGAAACGGCACTTTTGAGCCTGCCGGGCGTGCGCGATGTCAAACTCCAGGAGCACTTTGATGTGGAGCGTTCAGAGGGTTCAGAAGACTCAGGGGGGTCCGCCCGGTTAGGCCTGGTAGATATTTTTGTCGACGGCATTGATTTTGAAGATGCACCCAGAGTGCAGTTTCTCCAGCATCAGATTGATCGGGTGCGGGCGGCGGGTGTGTTTGTCTGCCTTCAGCCCGCTATCAGTTTGGAAATCTCAGCTGTTTTTAGGCTAGAGGTAGACGGCAGCCTGCAGCCGGAGGATTTGAGCACTCTGGAGGAGCAGGTGCAGCAAACCCTCACTACCTACATAAATGAGCTGCCGATGGGGCAGCCCCTGACCTTTAGCAAGCTGATTCAGCGGGTGCTGTCGCTACAGCTGCGGGGGCTAAACGGCCTGGAGGAGTTTGCGATCGCGCTGTCTCCCCCCCAGCCTGCTCATCCCGACCCCTACCAATTTCAAGACCGCCAGATTCCGGCCAGCGGCGCTGAAGAATTCACGGTCAAACACCTCCAGGTGGCTACCCATGTCCACCCGGTGCCGGTCCAGATTTCGGTGCAGACAGCTGGAGGAGGAGACACTGAGCCGCCACAAACCGTTAGAAGCCGGCTGCTGAGCCACCTCCAGAGCTACTTTAAGGAGCTGGAACCAGGGCAGGCAATTCCTCGCCAGCGCCTTCAAGAGATTCTACAAACCGTGGGAGGGTTGCAGGCCGACACGCTGGAAATGGCTGTGCAGAACTGGTCGCCCTTAACCCAGGTGCAGCGCGATCGCATTGTGGTTAGCCCGGCCGAGCAGCTACAGCTAGACGAAGACCGCTTGTTTGTGTATCAACAGCGCTTGGGGCTGACGGGCGCTCTTAGGTTCACCCCGGTTCCGGGTCTTTCGTCGGAGCGACGGCAAGCGCTGCGGCAAGTATTGAGCGAACAGCTTGCCCGTTACCTGCAGGCGCTGCCTCCCGGCGCTCCCATTGATCTGCAGGTGGTTCGCCAACTCGGTCAAATTCCAGACGTTGCCAGCCTGGACGTCACCCCCGAGGATTTCCGGCTGCAGCTGGGCTCCGAAGAAATCGTGCGCTTAGAAAAATCCCAAATCCCTATCAACGAGTTTGAAAAAGTCGTCCTTGGTGCTGCCCTGGTCAGCGACACCCTGGTTCCCGTTGAGGTCACCCTGACAGCGTTGAGCCTGCGGCTGATTCCGCCCGCAGTTCCCCAAGCCGAAAACGTGAATTTGCAAGACGCTTCTTCTCAAGCCCGAGAGGCGGCCCGAGCTGTTCGTGATTCCCTAGGCAGCCTGTCAGATTTTGACCGCGCCGCTGCGATCGCACTTCTAAATGCCCGCATTCCCGAAGC